>JAKAMP010000533.1 GCA_021812865.1 Bacteroidota bacterium
TCCGGATCTCGAACGTACACTTACCTTTGTGAGGAAGTCCGTCGGGATTAAAATATACCTGGTCCATCCCGAATGCTGATGCGCCCAGGATATCCACTTCCATATCATCGCCTATCATCAGGCTTTCTTCTTTCCTCGCATTCATCGACGACAGGGCTAAGTGGAATATCTCCTTGGACGGCTTGTTGCTTTGCGCCTGCTCAGAAGTGAACACCTTTATGAAATAGCCATCCAGCCCGCTGTTATTAAGCTTGATGAACTGAACATCGTCAAATCCATTGGTGATAATGTACAGCGCGTACCTGTGATGAAGATACTCGAGCGTTTCAACGGTATGGGGAATGAGAGAAGTCTTATAGGGACTAAGCCGGATGTAATCTTCCCCGATCTTTGCGGCCAGGTCTTCATTGTGAATGCCGTAAGTAGCCAGCGCCAGCACGAACCTTTCTTTCCGCATGAATTCCTTCCCGATCTGCCCGGCCCGGTATTGCGACCAGAAACGGTCATTGATCCTGCTGTACGTGTCGTAAAAACTATCGGCATTAAGGCTGTAGCCTAACAAACCATAATGCCGAAGGATATCGGCAAGGGCATCTCGTGAATTCCTGTCGAAATCCCAAAGCGTGCGGTCAAGATCAAAGAAGAGATGTTTGTATTTCGTTTTCCTTTGCATCGGTGAAATTAATGCCGCACAGTTTCGCTACATTTACCTTTTGAAAGGCACAAAGGTAATTTTTTAAGAATTTACAGCAAACCCGAATATTATGGAATGGATCACACTGCTCATCGGATTGGTGGCAGGACTGGCCGCAGGATTTATCATTGCGCGCATCACGGCCCCAAAGGGCTCGGATCAGCCTGCCGAAAGGGAATTGCAGGTTATGAAACAACTGGAAGAAGCGCGTCAGGATATTGCCTCAAAGGACCGGGAAATCATTAGTCTGAACAGGGAAGTAGCGGCCCGGATGGCCGACTGGAAAAACATGCAGGAGAAGCTTGACCAGCAGAAGCTGGAGATGGAACAGATCAGGGAAAAGTTTTCACTGGAATTCAAAAACCTGGCCAATGAGATTCTGGAGGAAAAGACACGGAAATTCACTGAACAGAACAAAACAGGACTGGAAGAATTGCTGAAGCCTTTCGGCGAGAAGATCAGGGATTTCGAGAAAAAAGTGAATGACGCCTATACCAATGAGGCTAAGGAGCGGTTCAGCCTGAAGGAAGAAGTGAAACGCCTGGCCGAACTGAACCAACAGGTGAGCAAAGAGGCAAGCAACCTCACCAGGGCCCTGAAAGCAGAGGTTAAAACCCAGGGTAACTGGGGAGAAATGATCCTGGAAAGCATTCTGGAAAAATCCGGGCTGGTAAAGGATCGCGAATATTTTGTGCAGGCCTCTTTCACCGATGCGGAAGGCCGGCGCCTCCAGCCCGATGTGGTGGTGAAATACCCCGGGGACCGCAATGTGATCGTCGATTCCAAAGTGTCGCTCGTGGCCTATGAACGGTATATGTCGGCCGGGAATGACGACGAAAGGCAGACTGCTGCCCGTGAGCACCTGCAATCCATAAGAAAACACATCCAGGAACTGAGCCAGAAGAATTACCAGAACCTGTATGAGCTGAAAAGCCTTGATTTTATTATGATGTTCATGCCAGTTGAACCGGCCTATCTCCTTGCCATTCAGTCCGATTCTGAATTGTGGACCTATGCCTATGAACGGAGAATCCTGCTGATCAGTCCCACCAACCTCATTGCCTCTCTCAAAATGATCGAAAGCATGTGGAGGCAGGAATACCAGAATAAAAATGCACTGGAAATTGCCAGGCAGGGAGGAGAACTTCTCGATAAACTCCATGGCTTTCTCGACGACTTGCTCGAACTAGGCAAAAAAATGGACGCCGCCCAGAAGGCTTATGATGAATCCATGAAAAAACTATATTCAGGAAGAGGTAATCTTATCCGTAAGGCTGAAACTATCAGGGAGTTAGGCGCCAAGTCCACCAAAAACATGCCCGGGTGGTTTCAGGACAAAGCTGCTGCCGATGAATCAGAACTTCCCCTGAATTCGTAATAATTTATAACGATTTTGACGGAATGTAAAAAAATGAACTAATTTTGCCTCGGTCGTAAACTAAATTCATTGTAAATATGAACTTACTATTTGTTCTTTTGGGGGTTTTGGGGCCAAGTGAAATACTCCTCATCCTGATTGCTCTCTTGTTGCTTTTCGGTGGTCGTAAAATTCCTGAATTGATGAAAGGACTTGGTTCGGGAATCAGAGAGTTCAAGAAAGCCAGTTCAGGTGAATATGACAAGAAGGAAGATGAAGAAAAGAAAACTGAGATTAAACAGTAATTTTCCTCCCTTCTGATCATGTTTTGAAGACATTTATGCCATGTTAAATCATCCCTTCATTTGCGTGAAGGGATTTTTTTTCTGTTCCGTCTGTTCAGTCATTTTTTAGTGACCGTAAACCCGGCTGTGTAAACAGCCGGGTTTAATATTATTCGGGAAGATATGCTGAAAAGGTACTTGCCAAACAACTATTCCTCCATCTTGGGTGGGTTAAACATCACTGCCTTGAGAAGCGATTCTTC
>JAKAMP010000029.1 GCA_021812865.1 Bacteroidota bacterium
GTGAGGGCTCCATCGCGCACCTTTCGTATGTCGGCCCATACCGATTCAGGCTTTCCGAACAGGAACAGGGCATGGTCAATCAGGTGTGACCCCAGGTTGTATACAATGCTCGCACCGGTTGAAGGATCCTCTTTCCACGTCTTCGGAATGAAATTGCGGTACCTGTCGTAATGCGCTTCATAATCAACCAGCCTGCCTAGCAGCCCTTCTTTCAGAATTTTCTGAACGGTACGGGAATCTCCGTCAAACCTCCGGTTGTGGTATACGGTCAGCAGAACCCCCTTTTGCCGGGCAAGGGCAATCAGCTCTTCGCCCTGCTGACTGGTCTGGGTAAACGGCTTTTCTACTACTATATGCTTCCCTGCATGCAGCGCTGCCAAAGCCATAGGGTAATGCAGGTGATCCGGTGTATTGACTATAATCAGGTCAATGTCAGGATCAGCCACGAGCTCATCATAGTCCCGAACTATCTTTGCATAGGGGTATCTTTCTTTCGACAGACTCTTTGTCCGCTCCAGGATTTTTTTTAGTTCAAAGCCTGGATGCAAATGTATAAAGGGCGCATGAAACACATAACCCGACATCCCGTAGGAGGCGATAGCTGTTCGTATGACCTTATTTTTCATAAAAATGAGTTGGTTGCACAAAAATAACAAGAAAGCTTGATTTGAATGCCTTCCTTCGGTTACTCTGCATCAGGATTGAATATTTATTACCATCATGCTGCAATTTTTAACGTATAGTTATCCCCGATAGCGCATAAAACATTAAATTTGTTGTTGATCAGCCATTGTGTTATGCATGTGATCACCCATACATTTCCCGCGATGAATACCCGTTTCGACATTCTGCTGCCGGGAATTGACGAAGACTTGGGCGATTATTTGTTCGACCTGATCAGGCGTGAGGTGGAGCGCACCGAACACAAGCTGAGCATTTTCAACCCCGACAGTGAATTATCGCATATCAACCGTGCAGCCTTTCAGCATCCGGTAACCCTCGATGACGAAATGTACTATATTCTCAATCATTGCCTGGAATATAACCGGCAATCGATGGGCATGTTCGATGTTACCATGCGTCCCTTACTCGAATTCTGGAAGTCGCACGAAATATCTGAAGAAACTGTTTCTACTGCCAGAGAAATCAGGAAACAAATCGGTACCGACAAAATTGAGCTGAATTGGAAGAAAAAAACAGTGCAGTTTGCTAGTGATAAGGTAATGATTGATCTCGGAGGCTTAGGCAAGGGATATGCGCTCCTCCGGGTCAAATATATCCTGAAGGATCACAATATCAGCAGCGCCTTTTTAAGTTTTGGTGAAAGCACCATACTTGGGGTAGGGAACCATCCCTATGGCAATGGCTGGAAGGCGGGAATCTGTGATTTCTTTGACTTCAATTCCAGCCTGTACACTTTCGATTTGCACGAACAGACGCTTTCGGTTTCGGGCAACAGCAGAAATATCTTGATGAGAAAAGAGCTGGTGAAAGGACATATCATCGATCCGATGAAGGCTGTACCCATGGGTGGCATGTCGGCTGTGGCCGTGGTGTCGGCGTCGGTACTCGATGCAGAAGCGCTGAGTACGGCCCTATACCCGGCAGATGAAGAAACCCGCAAAAAAATATTAATCAATTTTCCCAATACTTTAGCCATCAATATTGAATATGACGAACAACGGAAAGTCTGCATCCGGGAAATCAAATGATTTGAATGAAAACCAACCGGATAACCAGGTTACAAGGCGTGATTTTCTAAATGCATTTGCTGCTGTCGCCGGCACCACGTTGCTGTCTGCCTCGCTGCCCTGGCTTACCGGTGTTACTGCGCAAGCCGGACAGGCGGCAAGCCCCTCGAACAGGGTTCAACTTGGGTTTATTGGCACAGGTTCCAGGGGCTGCTATCTCCTTGAATTGCTCAGAAGAGTTCCCAATGCCGATGTGGCTGCGATCTGCGACAATTATCCGCCCAATCTTCAGAAAGGCCTTGAGCTCACGGGAGGAAAAGCTAAAACTTATACCAATTACAAGGATTTGCTTGCACGGAATGACTTGGATGCAGTACTGATTGCAACCCCCCTGTATGAGCATTTTCAAATGGTGATTGATGCCTTGGCCGCAGGAAAGCATGTGTTCTGCGAGAAAAGTATGGCTATGCTGCCTGAACAGTGCCTGCAAATGGTACAAGCACAGAAGCAGTCGGGCAAAATTCTCCAGATTGGTCACCAGCGGCTTTTCGATATTAAATTTCTGCGTGCCATGGAAATGATCCGGTCTGGGGATATTGGAAAGATCACACAGGTACGCGCATACTGGCACCGGAACAACGATTGGCGACGACCTGTGCCATCTCCCGATCTGGAAAGAAAGATCAACTGGCGGTTGTATAAAGAATATTCTTGTGGTCTTATGACCGAACTGGCATCCCATCAGATACAGGTAGCCAACTGGGCGCTGGGGGCTTTCCCCGAATCGGTCTCGGGCTCGGGTAGCATTAATTATTGGCACGATGGGAGGGAGGTTTACGATAATGTGAACCTGGTATACCGTTATCCAGGCGGCATCCACCTGATCTATGATTCCCTCACCAGCAACAAAAAATATGGTTTGGAAGAACAGCTGGAAGGCAACAAGGGAACTATAGAACCGGAGGCCAATCGCTTTTATCTCGAAAATCCGCCAGCGGCGCCGGGAATTGTCCAGCTTGTAAACAGCATAGAGCATAAGATATTCGATGCTGTTCCCATCGGGGGGCCAAGCTGGGTGCCCGAAAACCCGAGCGAGGACAAAGGACATTCCCTTCATGATAAAGTGATCAATTCCGACGGGAGCGACATGGAAATGGAAGCCTTTGTCGCCATGGTGCGGGATGGCAGGGCAGTTCCAGGCCACCTCGAACAGGCCTATTATGCTACGGTCAGCGCCCTGCTAGGACACCAAGCCATGCTCGAAAACCGCATCATTGCATGGCCCAAAGAATTAATACTGCAATAGTTTTTGAAATCCAATGATTATGAATGATACAGTAATCACTGCTAAAAGAAAAAGGACAGAATGGATCATCCTGCTGGCTTGCTTCATCGTAGCAAACATGCTCAATATCTATTCGATTATCCAATATAAATCCTCCTGGACTGAATTGTACAGATCCATGTTTTATATTCTGCTGATTACCTTTTTCCTGTACTTTGTTATGCTTTTCTTCCGCCTGGTATTCTGGGGGATACAAATAGCTATTCGCCGGATTAAAAGAACCCGGTAAATGGTATTAAAACGGATGGGATATAGAGGCGAATTTACTTCTTGTTGAGAATATCCCTTATCTCTGTCAGGAGTACTTCCTGTTTTGTCGGGACAGGGGGTGCAACGACTTCTGCCGGCTCTGTCGACTTTCTTCTCAACCGGTTAATGCCTTTGATCAGAATGAAAATAGCCAAGGCTACCAGAGTAAAATCAATGGCCGATTGTATAAATTTTCCATAATTGATGGAAACTGCCGGTGAAATAATGGTCCCGGCTGCATTCAATACCTCATGCTTTAAGGTTACCCTGAGATCTGAAAAATCCACCCCACCGATCAGAAGTCCAAGGGGAGGCATAAGAATATCGGTTACAAGGGAACTGACTATTTTGCCGAAAGCTCCTCCCAGGATAATACCAATAGCCATGTCCAGGACATTGCCCTTCATGGCAAATTCTTTGAATTCAGTGATGATTTTCATAGGGTTTGGTTTTAAGATTTGAATTTATAGGAAAATCCAATACCAAGCAATTCTTTGAACTGAATTTTGGGACCAACTATGCGGTTCGGATCGGTCTCTGTCGGCTCCTTGATCTTGACGGCATCGTCGTATATCAGGGTCATTCCCAGCGTCGCTCCAATGTATTTATTCACTTTCATGGAGATAAGACATTCGCTGTTCACCACAATATTCTGGGGATTCTTCAGGTAATTCGAGAAAAAATCTGCCTTGGCCTGCAGGGCTACATTTTCCATCAGGTCAAGTTTGTATGTCATCCTGAGGTATCCGCCAAATTCCTTCCGGCTGTGCTTACCTGGTGTTACGCCATATGAGCCCTTTTTTGACAACAGGGTATCTTTTACAATGGTAATCCTACCGGTTACTGGAGCTAGGAACAGGGCCAGATGCTTATTCGGCTGGTAGTCCAAACCCACGGCAAGTATGATGTACCCGGGCGACAAAAAGTTCGATATGGGAATGGTATCCCCGGGCTTTGCATAACCTGGTGACATCTGTGTTTTAAAGCTTAAAAATACTGCATAATACAGATTTTTGATAAGCATTCGACCATATTTTGAATTGTAATCGATCTTGTCATCGGTTTTAACGATCTGGGTATTTTTGAACTGATCGGTTCTCTGTACAAGACCGTAGCCAATATCCAAGTTATTGTCCCAAGTGCTTTTGTCTGCCTTTAGGTTTCCGAACAGGCTGAGTAGTCCGTTTCCCGCAATGGAATTGTCACCACCGGCAGCCCAATGGGAAAAGGAAGTCTGCGAAAGGTTCAGGTTAGTCAGCCCTCCGGTTTTCCAGCCATTGGTAGTATCGGCTGCCGGTTTGGTCCGAAGGTTTTTCTCTGCATCGGTAATCTGAGCTTGTGCATAAGATATTGAAAATAAAAGAAAAATGATCGGAATAATTCGCTTCATAGACAAAAATCTTGAGTTTCTAAATTTATGTATTTTTATATGCCAGTATGTTTTTCATTGGAGAAAAATGCATATTAGTTCTGAATATTACACACTGTTTATTGATCTTTTTTATAAACGAACGAAAAATAATTTTCATATGCAGAAATTAAATTTAGTTATGTATAAACTCATCTATATTTTTGCGTGCTTTATTTGGGCGTCAGTTGTTCTGTTTGGATCATGTTCATCTCTGCAGGCAGAAAAGTTCCTTGCCGTAAAACCGAAGAATCCAATCCTCCTCATTGGCCATGGAATGGGTCTTGCACAAGTATATGCCGCAATAGCGCAGCGTTTAACCTGGAATAATTTCCTGTGACCAGGCTAGTCCCTTTGCCTACAAATTTAAAGGTAATATGCAGAATACCAATGTCTTCCGCAAAATCAAAGTTTGCCTGAATATATAATGATATGGCTCCTTGTAGAACTCATTTTTGTTCTGCCACCCTCTGAAGAAATGCCTCCGGTCGCCAGGGATACCCCTGCCCGGAAAGAACAACTGGCATTTGTCTGTGAACTTTCACCATTGATAAAAGAATCTTCCGGACTTATCTTTTTCAATGGGAAATTCTGGACCTTCAACGATAGTGGAGGAGGTCCTGAACTTTTCGGCTTTGACCCTGATTCGGCCAACAAAGTGCAAACCATTACGGTAACCAATGCCAGAAATGTCGATTGGGAAGAAGTTACCCAGGATCAGTATTTTATATATATCGGGGACTTTGGCAATAACCTGGGGAACCGGGAAAATCTGAAGATATATAAGATTAAGAAATCAGATATTCCCCGGAACCAAAACAATGCTTCGGTCAGTGCCGAAGAAATTGAATTTTCGTTCGCCAATCAGAAAAACTTCAAGCCAGGTTTATGGCATGCAAGGTATGATTGCGAAGCAATGATAGCATGGAGCGACAGCCTGGTAATTTTTACAAAGGATTGGGAAAGGGAAATATCGCAGTTTTATCTCATCCCCAAAATGCCTGGAAAATATAATCCCCATCCGGCTGGAATATTTCCGGCAAGGGGATTGGTCACCGGAGCAGCTTATGACTCATCCCGGCATCTGATGGTTTTATGCGGCTATGAAGAGTTTGTACCTTTTGTTTGGTACGTTTTTCCTCATAACCCTAGGGATATACCCAAGGCTGAAAGGCACAGGTTTACCTTCTGGAAAATGGCTGGCGTACAAACCGAAGGAATCTGTTTTGGTCCTGATTCAACCGTTTACCTCTCTTCCGAGAAATCCCGGTTCAGACAGGCTCTATACCGCATCCGTCCCTAACCAAAAACCTTTAACCTGAAACATGAAACTTTAAACTTCAAACCTTGAAATTCCCCGCCACATATAAAATGTTGCGTATTTGTAAGGCAGCTTAAATCATTGTACCTTTGCGCCACTCATACCAGACAAATGCTATACAGGACGCAGGATGTAAGCGTGTTTGAAAACGGCAGGAAACTTCCCATTGTGGAGGAGTTTTATACTTTGCAGGGCGAAGGGTATCACACAGGTAAACCCGCCTATTTCATTCGACTCGGCGGATGTGACATTGGTTGCAGCTGGTGTGACACCAAATTTTCCTGGAACCCGGCCATTCATCCTCTAGTGGCAGTGGATGAAATTGCTGAAAGGGCAGTGCAATCAGGATGTGGAGCCGTTGTGGTCACAGGGGGCGAACCCCTGATCTATCCCCTGGAATATCTCACCGGCACATTACAGAACGCTGGTATTGAGCTTTATTTAGAAACATCAGGTGCATACCCTTTATCAGGGAAATGGAACTGGCTATGCCTGTCTCCAAAAAAAAAATCTCCGCCCAGGCGTGAAATTTTTCCATTGGCACACGAATTGAAAGTAATCATTCAGCAGGTGGAGGACTTTTCCTGGGCCGAGGAAAATGCCGCCCTGGTAAAATCAGAATGTATGTTGTACCTTCAACCTGAATGGAGCCGGTATGATGAAATTTTGCCTGAAATAGTAGCGTACGTTAAAAAAAATATCCGCTGGAGAATTTCATTACAGGCTCATAAATTCATGAAAATTCCATAAGATGAGAACTGTGTTTCGCCTGATTATAATTGTATTTCTGTCAGCCATGCTCCAGGAAGCATCCGCACAGAATAAATACTCCACTTCTTCACCCAAAGCTGCCGCTTACTTTGATGAAGCGCTGAAATTCTATAATCAGTCCAATAATGTAAAAGCCATTCAGAAACTGAAAGATGCTATTGCTATCGATACGGCTTTTGTGGAGGCTTATGTTGGGTTGTCCGAAATATACCGCGAAATGGGAGCAACCGATAAGGTTGAAGAGTATCTGAAAAAAGGCATTAAAATCAATCCATCCGTCTTCCCTGGTATGTATTATAATCTTGCCGACCTGTATTATGGAAAAGGTATGTATGCGGAAGCATTGAAGAATTTTACATTGTACCTGGGCATGAAGAACTCAAATCAAAAGCTGCGTAAAAATGCTGAAAAAAAGTCCGTTAACTGCCGTTTCGCCATCAATGCAATAAAGCATCCGGTTCCTTTCAATCCGGTAAATCTCGGCGACAGTGTCAATTCTATTTATGAAGAATATTGGCCCAGCCTGTCGGCCGATGAAAAGACCCTCGTAATCACTCGCAAAGTTCCTGTAAGACGGATTATAGAGCCAGGTGTGGAACAGCAGGAAGACTTCTATGTGTCGACCTTTCAGAATAATCATTGGACAAAGGCTGAAGATGCAGGTTTTACCCTGAATACCCCTGCAAACGAAGGTGCACAGTCACTTTCTGCCGATGGACAGGTGATGTTTTACACTGCCTGCGACAGAAGGGATGGGTATGGCCGTTGTGATATTTATGTGTCGGTAAAAAGACAGAATCAATGGAGTCAACCTGTAAATGTTGGCCCTCCAATCAATACCGCTTACAGTGAAAAACAACCCTCCATTTCACCCGACGGAAAATCCCTATACTTTGTATGTAACAAACCTGGGGGAAAAGGCGGTTTTGACATCTATATGGCTCAGCTCGACTCTGCCGGTTACTGGCTAGATCCCGTGAACCTTGGCGATAGCATCAATACCAGCGATGATGAGCAGTCTCCTTTTATTGCTATGGATAACCAGACTTTGTATTTCTCCTCTCGTGGATGGCCTGGAATGGGAGGATTCGATCTGTTTGTATCGCACCGCAAACCGGACGGCACATGGAGTACGCCCAGGAACCTCGGCTACCCTATAAATACAGCGGGAGATGAAATAGGGATGATCGTCAACGCAAGAGGCAATAAGGCGTATTTTGCGTCAAACCGTGAAGGCAGCCAGGGACTTGATATTTATGATTTCGATTTGTATAAGGAAGCCCGTCCTATACCTGTTTCTTATATGAAAGGAATTGTGTTTGATGCTGAAACTGGTAAAAAACTGTCCGCACGACTTGAACTCATTGACCTGGCCACTGGTAAAATTATCAACCAGGCGGTTTCCAGTAGTTCAACAGGTGCCTTTTTTGTGACCATCCCCTCAGAAAGAGATTATGCACTGAACATCTCAAAGGATGGATATTTGTTTTATTCAGACAACTTTGCCCTAAAGGGTGTTCACGACGCGGAAAATCCCTACCTGAAAGATGTGCCTCTCAAACCTATTCAAGTTGGAGAATCTGTGATACTGAAAAATATCTTTTTCGATACCGATTCTTATCAGCTCAAGGCAGAATCAAGAACAGAGCTAAATAAGCTGTTGGAATTCCTCAAAAAGAATCCTGCTGTCAAAATTGAAATCAGCGGACATACCGATAATGTGGGCACCGAACAGCATAACCAGACACTATCAGAACAACGGGCAAATGAAGTAAAATCATATCTCACTCGCGCTGGAATATCAACGGACAGAATTGCAGCAAAGGGTTATGGGGAAAGTAAACCCGTTGCATCCAATGAAAATGAAAGCGGACGGGCATTGAACCGCAGAACTGAATTTTCAATCACAGCAAGGTAGCCTGGGTTAAGTCCATTGGATTCGATTCGTTGAATGAATAAAGGATGACCCCCAACCATGCCTACTTCGGTAATCTATATCGTGCATGAATAATATTTGTCTTGTTACTCTATGTTTTCTGGATTGTACCTTGGCCGGTATTCCAAAATCATAGGTATTTGTGAATGAATCGTTTCAGTTTCACTAAAAAATTCTTATATTCGGTCATTATAGAATTCAATTTTCAGGTCAAATGGTTATAGCATGAATCAATTTTACTCACTGAAACAAGCTATGGAGTTATCCCTGGCGTCATTTCATTTTTCAAATGCGGAACATAAAGAGAGTAATTCCCATGCAAAGGTAAGTTATGCATGGGAAGGAAAAACAATTCTGGTTGCTGAAGATGAAGAATTCAACTATTTATACCTTAAGGAAATACTGGAACCTACTATGGTTACCGTATTGTGGGCAATGGATGGCCAACTTGCCGTGGAACTATGCAGGAAGGTTCATTTCGATGCTATCCTCATGGACATCAAAATGCCAAGGATGAATGGACTGGAAGCAACTAAGCAAATCCGTTCTTTCAACCGGGAGGTTCCTGTTATTGCACAAACCGCCTATACCCTGGTTGATGACCAGGAAAAATGCATGAAAGCAGGATGTTCCTGTTACCTGGCAAAACCTATTAGCAGTAAGGTCCTTCTAAGTATACTTGACGAGTATTTCAAAAAATAAATCTTCTTTATATGAAGCCGATAAGAATCTTCGATTCCATGAAGATAAGCGGATGCCTGTTGTCGTTTTTTATGTTAGTTTTTGGCACAACTGCTTTTCCCCAGGTGGGGAGCAAGGGTTATAAATTTAAAAATGTCATTCTTCTGCCATTTACTTCCATAAAAAACCAGGGAATAACAAACAATTGCTATATCTACGCCATGACTTCCCTGCTTGAATCAGAATTGAAACAACAAGGCAAAGCCGATACCAATTTCTCGGAAATGTATTTTGTTCGCTCAATCTACATGCAGAAAGCCGAGAAATTCATGCGAATGCATGGGAAAATGTACTTCACGGGCGGGGGAGAACTGAATGATGTGCCCGATGTAATTACCCGTTATGGTTTGGTTCCGGAAGGCAGCTATACCGGACTGAAAAAGGGAGAAACCGGATATAATCAGATGGCGCTGGAGGATAGCCTCCGAAACTTCCTGAAAAACCTGGCGACAGCAAGTACGCCTCTGCTGGTTTCCGGATGGCAGAAACAGGTTTCTGCTATATTGGATAATTACCTGGTTACCCTTCCGGACAGCCTGCAAATCACTGACAAACGGTCATTCCCCATAGACTATGCAAAATCGCTCAATATTTCTCCCGACAATTATATCCTACTTTCCTCCTTTATGGCATATCCATATTATAAATATTTTCCGCTTGAAGTGCCGGATAATTGGTCGTGGGGGCAGGCTTACAACCTGCCGCTTGACAAATTAATAGAAGTGGTACGTGATGCCCTGGAACATGGATATACCGTTGCCTGGGCTGCAGATGATTCCGAAATCTGGTTTTCCTGGAGAAACGGTGTTGCCATTCTGCCCGATGTGCTGAATCCAGGTCCTGCATTTGGGTCTCCAGTCGACTGGAACAAGCTCAATGAACGGCAGAAAATCAAAGAAATTCTTTCTTTCAATAACAGGGTAAACGAAATGACTATCACTGAAGAACTCCGTCAAAGGGCTTTCGATTCATACGCAACCACCGACGATCACAGCATGCATATCGTAGGGCTGGCCAAGGACCAGGATGGCAAAAATTTCTTCATAGTTAAAAATTCCTGGGGAACCCGTAATCCCTACAACGGGCTTATTTATGTGTCCGAAGCATATTTCTTATACAAAACTGTAAGCATTATGCTGAATAAAAAGGCGCTGCCGCCCGGTTTGATAAAATAATACGGATGTATTCAGAGAAATCTCCCATCCATCGCTGTCCCTGGCCTTCAAATGATCCGCTGATGATTCATTATCATGATCATGAGTGGGGCGTGCCGGTACATGATGACAAAGAAATGTTCGGGTTTATTATTCTCGATGGTTTTCAAGCTGGTCTGAGCTGGAAAACCATTCTGTATAAAAGAGATAACTTCAGGAATGCCTTTGATGATTTTGATTTTACAAAAATTGCCCGTTACAATACCGAGAAAGTGGAATCCCTGCTTCATGATGGAGGTATAATCAGGAACAGGCTGAAGATCGAATCCACTATCCGCAATGCACAAGCAACCATTGATTTGATTGAGAAAATAGGCGGTTTGTCTGAATATATCTGGTCCTTCACAGAGGGCAAAACGATCATCAACCATTGGACAGAGCTTGGCCAGGTGCCGCCCTCATCCCCTGTTTCGGACAACATGAGCCGGGAGTTGAAAAAGAAAGGTTTCAATTTTGTGGGCTCTACCATTTGCTATGCCTTCATGCAGGCTGCAGGCCTGGTAAATGATCACCTGGTTAGCTGTTTCCGTTACAAAGAGCTGAACAATTTCTGATCTGCCGCAATAGCAAAAAAAGAGGACCGGGAAAACCGGTCCTCTATATATCTTGGTTTATTT
>JAKAMP010000534.1 GCA_021812865.1 Bacteroidota bacterium
CAACAAACAAAACAAGCTATTGGTAATAATCATAGCCTCGGTTGCTGCGACAGGCGGATTATTATTTGGTTTTGATACCGGTGTCATTTCCGGCGCAATTCCTTTCTTTCAGAAGGCATTCAATATAGGAGATAACTGGGTAGAGATAATCACCGCGGCAGGTCTCGCAGGAGCTGTTATTGGCGCCCTGGTCTCAGGCAGAATTGCCGACGTAATCGGGCGAAAGAAAGTGATCCTTGCTTCGGCAATTATCTTTTCTATCGGCGCTTTATGGTCAGGTTTTTCCACATCTGCAACTATGCTAGTATTTGCCAGGTTCTTCCTGGGCATTGCCATTGGCGTATCATCCTTTGCTGTACCTCTTTATATTGCAGAGATATCTCCCACCAAAACGAGGGGAACCTTAGTATCCATGTTCCAGTTGCTGATCACCATTGGTATTATGGTATCCTATCTCAGCGATTCTGCATTCACCGTGGCTGATAATGATCCCGCCTATATTACCTGCTGGAGGCCTATGTTTTATGTTGGTGTAATTCCTGCCATGATCATGTTCATTGGGATGATCTTTCTTCCGGAGACTCCTCGCTGGCTGATCAGCAAAGGACATGAAGAAAAATGCAGGCGGGTATTGGAGAAAGTTGAAGAGCCTGACCTGGTTGAAGACACGATATCAAAAATGAAGAGCGACATTGCTGCCGACAAGCAAAACAAGGTTTCCTGGACGGCCATTTTCAGCAAATGGTTACGGGTTCCATTGATTATTGCTGTTGGTATCATGTTTGTGCAGCAGTTCACTGGGATCAATACCATCATTTATTACAGTCCGAAAATTTTTCTCATGTCGGGCTTCGCCGATGCACAGGCAGCCGTGTGGGCCTCCGTGAGTGTGGGTGTGGTAAACGTGGCATTTACTATTTTATCTCTCTTCATGATTGATAAGCTGGGCCGCAGGAAGCTGTATTTCATCGGGCTTACCGGTCTTGTAGTAGCATTGATTGCCATGGGTACCTGCTTTGCACTGCAAGCAACACTGGGAGAATCGATCAAATGGGTGACCATTTCCCTGGTTTGGATTTACATTGCCTTCTTTGCCATCAGCCTTGGACCTTTAGGATGGTTGATCATATCGGAAATCTTCCCCTTGAGCGTCAGGGGCATTGGTTCGAGCATCGGAGCCCTTTCCAACTGGCTGTTCAACGCTGTGGTGGCTTTCACTTTCTTCAAAATTGTAAAAGGTCTTACTGTTTCTGGGTCGGAAATCATTCTCAAAGGTGAAGACCTGGGGAACCCGGCCGGTGCATTTTACCTTTATGCACTGGTAGGAATCCTTGGCCTGGTTTGGGGATATTTCTTCATTCCGGAAACGAAGCATGTTACGCTTGAAAAAATTGAAGAACACTGGAGAGAAGGCAAATCACCTAGGCTTTTATCGAAGTAAATTACCTATTTATAACATCAAGTTTAAAACCGCATCCCAGAATGGAATGCGGTTTTCTTATATCTCCTGTATTCGTCTCCTGTGCAGTCAAGATATGGCTGTTCATGACAGGTATCTTGTACCAGGCAAAAGCAAAATGCCAGGGAACTCGTCAAATACCTCATCCGAAATAAGACAGGGTACCATAGATAAAAAAACCGCCCTGTAGAGGCGGTTTAATCTTTCATTTCGGATTTACATTCTTTCGAAGTCTTCATCCATCATATCCTGGCTTCCCAGATCAATTTTTATACCCTTGCCGGGTGTGGTTTTGGGCGTAACAGGGACAGTTTTCCTCACAGGAGTTTCTTTCTTTTTCAAGGCGCTTGCCGCCGCGGGAGTATTCTTTTTCTTCTCTACGCCAAGTCCTGAAACCTTAAAGAATACTGTTACCTCCTTGAGGTTAGTGGCTTGCGATTTCAATTCTTCGGCGTTGGAGGCAAGTTCTTCAGCTGTTGCAGCATTTTGCTGGGTTACTCCGTTCAATTGCTGCAATGCATTGTTGATCTGATCCGCTCCGTTATTCTGTTCCAGGCTCGAAGATGCATTCTCTTCGATCAGGGTATAGGTATTTTTGATTTTAGGGATTATTTCTTCGATCAGGTGAACAGCTTCTTCCGTTACGTGCACGCTTTCATTGGCAATTTGTATAATTTCATCCGCAGCGGTTTTGCTTCTTTCGGCGAGCTTGCGAACTTCGGCTGCCACAACAGCGAAACCCTTTCCGTGTTCACCTGCTCTGGCTGCCTCGATTGCCGCATTTAAAGCCAGCATGTTTGTCTGGCGGGCGATTTCTTCAATAATGGATATCTTCTCGGCAATCTGCTTCATGGCTTCGAGGTAGCTCTTCTCGGCCTTGCGTTCGCACTGCGTAAGCCGCAGGAAGGCGTTGTTTGGACGGTTCGAACTGGACGGCGTCTCGACAACGAGAATGATCTGCGGCTCGATCGCCTCAAAAGGACACATGACGGCGGCCGCGTCGGCATGGGGGGGCTCGGGCAAAGCCGTCTTGACAAGGATCACGTTGGCCAGCTCCACTTTGCGCGAGGATCCGAATGGCGGCCGACGAGTAAGGACGCGAACTTCGTCTTTCTTGTTCTCGGTGATTCCGA
>JAKAMP010000030.1 GCA_021812865.1 Bacteroidota bacterium
AATCACTTCTGGTATACGACCTTGCTACCAAGGCAGGCGACGGAGGAAGCATTGAAAGGTTGAGCAATATGGCACTCGACAGTATATCCGGGATGATGGAACATCAGAAAGTCCTCTTGCAGAATGCCATCAGAAAGGTTGATCATTCCTTCGAGAATTTCCGGTCGATGCTGAACCTCATGACTGTTTTACTGATTGTGGGCGCGGTGTTCATCGCTTTCCTGATCATCGGATCCATTGTACGTCCCATGAATTTCATCCGGCGGGTTCTGCATAATATGAGCCTGGGCATTTTGCCCGATGAAGATATACCGGGCGGGAGAGATGAGATCGGGCAGATGTCGGTTGCCCTCAATGGAGTAGTGAAGGCACTGAAAGGGATTTCCGATTTTTCGCTTCAGATCGGAAAAGGGAATTTCGAAAGTGATTTCAAACCCCTGAGTGAGAAAGATATTCTGGGCAATGCACTGCTCGATATGCGGGAAGAACTGAAAATTGCAGCCAGTGAACAGGAGAAACGTCATAAGGAGGATGATCAGCGGAACTGGGCAACGCAGGGTATGGCAAAGTTTGGAGAAATTCTCAGGCAGGATAACGACAACATTACCGAGTTTTCACAGAATATCATCAGCCACCTGGTGCAATACCTCAATGCCAACCAGGGAGGGTTCTTCCTCATCAGCAGTGAGGACAGGGGTGAGCAGTTCATCGAGCTACAGGCCTTTTATGCCTATAACAAGAAAAAATACCTGGAAAGAAAAATCAGGATCGGCGAAGGACTGGTAGGACGTTGTGTTCAGGAAAAGGCAACCATCTACCTTACCGATATCCCGAAAGATTATATAAAGATCACCTCGGGACTTGGAGGAGATAACCCAAGAAGCCTTATTCTTGTTCCGCTGATGATGAATGAACAGGTTTACGGGGTTATTGAAATTGCCTCTTTCAAGGCGTTCGAACCCTACCAGATTGAATTCATGGAGAAACTGGCCGCCAGTATTGCATCGACTGTAAGTGCAGTACAGATAAACATGCAAACCGCCCAGTTACTCGAGCAATCCAGACAGCATACCGAGGAAATGCTTGCCCAGGAAGAAGAAATGAGGCAGAATATGGAAGAACTGAGGGCCACCCAGGAACAATCGGCACGGCGGGAAGAATTGCTCGAGAAAAAAGTGAAAGAGCTCAAGGCAAAGCTTGAGGAATTGCAGAAATAGCAGCTTTCCTTAATCATTTAAGCCATATTGTCATGAATCATTTTTATATTTATGTCAATATGGCTTATTTTTTATGAAAAGTGGGAATGGTATGGAAATTGAAAAATTACAGGTACAAGAACCAAAAAAGATTAGGAGGACTGAGCTATGTTACCTGTAATTTCAAGAAGAATGAATCAACCCAGCCTGGCTGATGAATTTTTCGGCCGCGACTTATTCAACGATTTCTTTGGCTGGAACCGCGAGTTAACCCTTCCCTCGGTTAACATTGCTGAAAGCAACAATGGCTATTTGATTGAAGTTGCAGCCCCGGGGCTTTCAAAAGAGGATTTCAAAATTGACGTGGAAGACCATGTGCTCACCATTTCTTCAAAGAGAGAGGAAAAGAAGGAAGACAAAGAGGATTCATACATCCGCAGGGAATTCAACTATTCCACTTTCAGCAGGAGTTTTACCCTTCCCGAATGGGTGAATGAGGAAAAGATCTCTGCCAGTGAGAAGAACGGTGTGCTGAGCATTGAGATTCCAAGGAAAGATGAAAGCAAAGCCGGATTGTCGAGATCAATCAAAATAGCCTGATCAGCATTTCCGGGATTTTTCATGGAACAGAATGAAACCTGTAATTTGCATATCCTGCAAATTGCAGGTTTTTTTTTCAGCCGAGAGTGGTTTTACCCATTCTGAAGAATCCCTTCCTGTATCTCCTGATTTGGTGTAAAGAGTAAAAAATAATGACCAGTCCGACCAGGGTTACGCAGAGAGCCGCAAACACGTTGGTTATATGAAGTTCATTGCGGATGTACTGTTCTATTACACCGATGAATGCAAATACAATGATGAAGAATCCCAGGAAAAGGACTGCGTAATCCGATCCATGCGAGAGGGTGCGGGTAGTGCGGTATGTGTGGGTCTTTTTGAAATCTTCGAATTTCATCCGGGCTTGTTCGCGGGCCATTTGTTGGATTTTCTCCATCTGCTGCCTGAACCATTCATTCTGCTTCATTTCCCATATCAGCGATTCTTCTGGATCGGCCTGTTTTAGTTGTTCGGGTACCGGGTTCAGCAACTTCCTTAATAGAAATTCATAAGCCTCGGTGAGCCGGATAAAATGCTCTTCAGCGTCGGGAAGCTGAGACACGTCGGGATGATAAATTTTCACCTTCTGCCGGTAAGCTTTTTTGAGGGCTTCTATATCGGCCGACAAAGGAATGTCGAGGATCTTATAATAGTTTTGGTCGTTCATCTTATGAAAATGAAGAAGAATTTTGCATATTTGTTAACGCGCGTGTAGTACAAAGATACATACAAACCCATCTTATGGCCTCAAAAAAGGTATTGATTGTTGATGATTCAGAGACCCTTAGGGCAGTTTTGATATTTGTGCTGGAAGAGGCGGGATTCGAAGTATTGGAGGGTACAGATGGGATAGATGCCATAAAATACCTTGATGGTCAGCATATCGATCTGATCATTACTGACCTGAATATGCCCAGGATGGATGGTATCGGATTTATCAGGCATGTCAGATCAATCGAGACCTATAGTCAAATCCCCATTCTTTTCCTGACCACCGATACCCAGCAATCTAAAAAAGATGAAGCCCGGATTGCCGGAGCTACCGGATGGATTGTTAAACCTTTCGACCAGTCCAAACTGATTTCCGCCATTACAAGGGTAATGAAATAGAAAAAGTTCCGACAAAATCTATTATATATTCCGGGAAAGCGGCATTTATCCGCAATAGCCTGCAGCCCTGCTGAAAATCATTTCAGGGCGCCATTCCACTTCTTCTCCCAGCACCATTCGTGGTGATAACAGGTACTCCTTGAAGTGAAAGTGTTTGAGAAATTCGGTGGCTATTTTATTGTCGCAGGGCAGCACGGCAACCTGGTCGTATCGGTAGTGCTTGAGGTGCAACAGTTTCAGTCCGGCCTGTGGATTCGATGCAACAATCAATCCGTTTCCAAATGAGGGGAGATAGAATCCTTCGGGAATATTATTCTTATCGCTAGTGTATATCCATGCGTTATTAAGGTTTTTTTCAACCAGGTGAAACCGGTCTTCCCCTGAGGCAGTCTTATCGAGCTGCCTGAGGGTAGGAATATCCTCCGGGATGATGGGACGGATATAGCTCATGTCGGGTGCAACAGGGATTCTGCCGCCTTTGAGAAAGCAGTAAACCGAAGTAGTAAGGAATCCCAGTTTCTGGTACATAGGTTTGCCCGCTTCGGTGGCAATCAGAATCTGTGATTTGCAGCCCTGCGTCTTGAGGTACTCCACCAGGTAACGGGTGAGCTGAAATCCCAAACCATTGCTCCGGTGCGATGGTTCAATGATGATATTGCCCAGCCACCCCACTTCTCCATTCACAATAACATTTCCTGTGCCGGTAACCTGTCCCTTGTCATAACAGGCAAATGCCTTGAAAAAGGGCTCGTGAAAATTCGAATGCATGAACTGGCCCAGGTCGAAATGCCATTCAGCGGGTACAAAGGTTTTCACCACCTCAATTTCTTCTTCTTTCAGGGGCCTTATGTCTGCATTTGTTTTCATCACCCTAATATCTACTGGGGCATTACCAAAATGTGTACCATTGAACGAAATGAGATATGAATCAATGTAATATAGCGATTATTTGTCTAACAAAAGTCTGAAAAAGACTGCGTTTTCGTACGTTTTCGTACGTTTTCGTACGGTGCATCCCTGTGAAAAAAGATTTACTCCAATTCTGATAATTCGTCAGGATTCAGTCTGAGTTCATCGGCAATATGGTTCACGGCCGGCCTGTTGAGGAGAAGAAGTAGCAGGATCATTGCAGTGGCGGCGATTACCGATGTGATGCCAACCAGCAGGTAGGTAGAAATACCCAGGAATACGGAACCCTCGAGCATGGCAAACTTCAGGATCATTGAATTACGGTATACCTGGAGTTTCTCGCTAAGGGAAAGATTCGCAACCGACTGGCATTTGCGATTATGAAGGGAATATGAAAGAACCACCAGGAGCGCAGCCATTACCAGAAAACCAATAAAAACCGTCTGTCCGGCCAGTTTTTCGAGCTTACCGAACGGTCCTACAGTTTGCACAAGAACGAAGGAAACCAGGAAAAATATAATGATACCAACCATCATGGCAAGATGGATGATACGGAGTGACCGCAAAATTTCCTTTGCAGAAGGAGTATTGATCTGAGTCATGCTGTAGGTATGTTTTATGCAAATATCGAAATTTAACCTCAATAAATTCAGGCAGTCCGGGATTATTAACTGAAATAGGTGAATGATAATTTAGTTTTTCGCTTGACGGGCAAGCTCTCTTGGTAGATTTGACAAATGGGTAATGGGTTCTAAATTTTATTTTGATGATGAATGAATGGCGGGAGGATGAGTAAATTTTTTTTGAAAAGATGAGCAAAATCACCATTGAACCGAAACCTTATAACGGAAAGTTCGTTTCCTTGCATAGACATTTATAAAATATGAAGAACAGTGATATCTCTTTCCAGGTAGGCCAGATTGTTTTGAGCAAAAATATTATTGCTGAAGTTATTGAAGTAAAAGATGAAACCTTGGTGCTTGAGTTGTCTGGCAACCTCGGTATTGCTGAAGTTCCCAAGAGAAAAGTCCATCTCATCACCTTCGGAATGGAATTCTTCTGATTGCCCGCGTTTCATCTGAATTCCGGTACAGGTACAATCGGCGTCGGGGATACCACGTGGGTCTGCCTCACATGTTTCAGGTATGGGGCGGGAATATCATCTGGTAGAACAATACCAAATTTAGCGCAGTGACAATGAAAGCAATGATCAGCAATACGATATTGGTGGAGGGGGTGTTTTTGAATTTTCCCATTACCTTTTCAGAGGAAGTCAGGTGGAGCTGAAGAAAAATAGTGATTGGCAGCTGGATGCTGAGAACCATCTGGGAGATGATAAGTCCCATAAAGGGGTTGGTCACGAGGAAGATAATGATTACGGCGGCAACCAGTGAAATGGCAACGCCCAGACGTGAATGGTTATCCCTGATATCAAAGGGTTCACCGTAAATCCCTGCAAAAATACTGCCTGCAGCCATGCCCGAAGTGATAGTGGAAGCTATTCCTGAACATAGCAGGGCCGCTCCGAACACTACCGTCGCATTGCTTCCCAACAGTGGATGGAGCAATTCCTTTGCTTGCTGTAATTCCGACACCTGAATATGGCCCCTGAAGAAGGTAGCTGCAGCGAGAATGATCATGGAGCTGTTGATTGCCCAGCCAATGATCATGGAGAACAGCGTGTCGAAAAACTCATAATCGAGCTGGCGCTTTATTACCTTATCATCCTCAAGGTTCCATTGCCGGCTCTGTATGATTTCAGAATGCAGGAAGAGGTTGTGTGGCATGACCACCGCGCCCATAACACTCATGATAATCAGGATGGACCCTTTGGGGAAAGAGGGAACGATCCAACCACCAACAGCCTGCGCCCAATCGATGTTTACTAAGGAAAGCTCGTAAATGAACGACAGTCCGATAATAGAAACAAAGGCAATGATCCAGCGTTCGATCATGCGGTAGGAGTTGGTATACAACATAATGAGCACAAAGGCGAGCACCAGTATGGCGCCGATTTTAATGGGCACCTGGAACAGCATGTTCAGGGCGATGGAAGCGCCCAGAATTTCGGCCATTGAAGTGGCAATGGATGCGCCGATAGCGGTGATCAGAATGATCCTGGAATATTTCTTTTTAAGGTGGAGGGTGGCGGCTTCCGAGAGGCAAAGCCCTGTAGCGATACCAAGGTGGGCTACATTATGCTGCAGGAAGATGAGCATGATGGTCGACAAGGTTACCATCCACAGCAACTGATACCCAAATCCCGCACCGGCAGCCAGGTTTGACGCCCAGTTGCCGGGATCAATAAAACCAACCGTTACCAGCAGACCCGGGCCTATGTATTTCAACAGGTCCAGTGCGCCAAAGCGTGGACGGTGATTACGTTTGTTGAAGAGATTGAGTATACTGTCCTGTAGTTTCATTATTCTGTATAAAATTTAAAACAAACGGTATAAACGATGGGTTTATCCATTGCCTAAATTATACCTTTCTTCTTCAAATACATCCTGAAGGGAAGCATAATCTGCAATTGCATGGTATATCCGATTGATTCTTTTCATAGGATTTTCCGGTTACATGTCATTTAACTACCGGTATTTTGATTCTTTAATTTTGTCATCTATATTCGTACTTTATTGTGTTTTTTCGATATGCCATCCATCTACTACTAAAATCATTTTTTTTCTATGGAAAGTACATTCGCTTTAAGCTGGATCGACTATGCCATTATGCTGATCTACTTTGCTTTTGTGATTGGCATTGGCTGGGCGCTGAAAAAATATATGAAATCGGCCACCGCCTTTCTTGAGGCCAACAGGTCCATGCCTGCATGGGTGGCTGGCCTGGCTTTCATTTCCACCAACCTGGGGGCCCTCGAAGTGATGGGGATGACGGGTTCGGGTCTCAAGTACGGGATGCTGACCACGCATTTTTACTGGATCGGCGCTATCCCTGCCATGATTTTTCTGGCCCTGTTCATGATGCCATTCTATTATGGTTCAAAGGCCCGTTCTGTTCCTGAATACCTCAAGCTAAGATATGATGAAAAGACCCGCGGATTGAACGCTATTCTGTTTGCCGTGATGACAGTGCTGGCTTCGGGTATATCCATGTATGCCCTGGCCATTCTCACCGAGAAGCTGCTGGGCTGGAACTTTCACCTGAGCCTGCTCATCTCGGCAGCCATCGTGTTAGGGTATACCTATCTCGGCGGATTGTCATCGGCCATTTATAACGAAGTGCTTCAATTCTTCATCATCGTGCTCGGCTTGATGCCCATTGTTTTTCTCAGTCTGAAAGACCTGGGTGGTTGGACAGGGCTGCACGAGCATCTGGCCCCACTGGTGGCGGCTAAAGGTTATGCAGCCGATACATGGACAACAACTTGGAGGTATACGGGAAGTGCGGGTACCAATCCCATGGGTGTGCAGTGGTACGGGATATTCTTCGGGCTGGGCTTTGTGCTCTCCTTCGGTTACTGGTGTACCAACTTCCTGATCGTGCAAAGAGCCATGTCGGCCGAGTCCAAGCTGGCTGCCCGCAACACACCCCTTATCGGCGCCATTCCCAAGATGTTCATTCCTTTTCTCATCATTGTACCCGGTATTGCAGCCCTGGTGCTGATGAATATGCCAGGCAAAGGCTTTGTTCTTCCGGTGAACGCGCAGGGACAACCTATTTACGACTATACCATCATCATGCTGCTGAAACAGTACCTGCCTGCCGGCGCCCTTGGACTGGGTATCACGGCCCTGCTGGCTTCGTTCATGTCGGGTATGGCCGGGAATGTTTCTGCATTCAATACCGTGTGGACCTATGATATTTACCAGAGCTATATTCGTCCGGTTACGGGCGACAAGGCTGCCGATGAACGCCATTACCTTAATGTAGGACGTATTGCCACAGTTTTTGGCGTGATAGTAAGTATTGCCGCGGCATACCTGGCAAGTATGTTCGGAAATATCATGGATTTCCTGCAAACCATCTTCTCCATGATCAATGCGCCCTTGTTTGCCGTGATTTTCCTGGGAATGTTCTGGAAAAGAACCACAGGCCATGCTGCATTCATGGGTCTGCTTCTAGGGTTCCTGGTAGCCCTTGCGCACCATGGCCTTACCGCGCCGGTTGGAGCCGATACGCTGGTGAAGGGTGGCTGGCTTGGGGTGGTGTTGCATACCTATCCCGTCGAAATGGCCCAGAACTTCTGGACTGCCATCTATGCATGGGTGGTTGCTACAGGCGTAACGGTTGGACTGTCGCTGGTTACAAAACGTAAAAAATCGGATGATGAACTGCGCGGCCTGGTATATTCACTTACTCCGAGGGAAAAGGACGAGGAAACCGTATGGTACAAACGTCCGGCAACCCTTGCTGTTGTTGTTGCTGTCATTGCCATTACATTAACTATCTTATTCTGGTAAGGAGGAATCAATATGGGTCTCGATATTAAAATTCCTATCGGTTTATTATTTACCATCATCGGCCTGCTGCTCACCGTGTATGGCATTGCTACTCATGCGGACAGCAGTTTGTATGTTAAATCGTTGAATATCAACGTAAATATTTGGTCGGGCATTGTGATGCTCGTATTTGGCATTGTGATGCTGGTATTCTCGAAGTGGAAGATCTCGGAGAAGTGATCTTCGGGGGATGTTTTTGAAAGGATTGTCATCACTTACTCCGTTGACATGATGAATCATGTTCCGCTGGATAAGGCATACCGGTTGCTCAATACCGGGGCAGTGATCCTTGTCTGCACCCGCGACAGCCAAGGGGCTGCCAATCTTGCCCCGCTGGCCTGGCATTGCCCGCTGGAAATGGATCCGGTTACCCGTGTGCTAATGGTGTGCGACCTGGAACACAAAACGGCCTCCAATATCCGGGAAACGGGGAAGTATGTTATCGCTATTCCCCATGCATCCCAGGTCGATCTGGTCACAAAAGCGGGCAGCATCTCAGGGTATGAGGTGAACAAGTTTGATCAGCTTCACATAGATGCCTTTGAAAGTCAGCTTTTCGGTTATCCTGTACCCGATGGCAGCCTGGCTTACCTTGAATGCAGGCTTGACACCATCCTTGAAGAACATGATATCATCCTGGGAACAGTATTGAATGCAGCTGTTTGTGCAGAGGCTTTTCAAGACCGGCTCCTGGCTGAAACACCTGCCGGAAAGACGCTGCATCACCTTGGGGAGGGGAAGTTCATGATTCCCGGTGATAAACTGTATGACGATCATGATCACAACAGGAGTTGAACGCAATTCTGCAACATGAGCCTCGAATTACATATTGATCCTGAAGTAACGCGTCGGTTGCCGGATTCCACTTATGGGATCATTACCTGCAGGGTTACCAATTCGGCTACAAATGAAATGCTGTGGGAAGAGATACTTGAACTTACTGATGCTGTACGGGCGAATTATACTCTCGAAACAGTAAAGGAACAACCGGTTATTGCTGCCACCCGTGAAGCATACAAAGCGCTGGGGGGAGACCCTAACCGGTACCGGCCATCGGCCGATGCGCTGTTAAGGCGTGTGGTGAAGGGGAATGACCTGTATCGCATCAGCACACTGGTTGACCTGATCAACTATATTTCGCTGAAAACGGGCTATTCCATTGGCGGTTTTGACATGGACCAGCTAAGGGGCGCTGTAAGAGTTGGAATAGGGAGAAAAGATGAACCCTATGAAGGGGTAGGAAGGGGAACGCTGAACATCGAAGGATTGCAGGTTTTACGCGACGAGGCAGGCGCATTTGGAACACCCACGAGCGACCATGTGCGAACATCGGCACAAATGCAGACCCGTCGCTTTTATATGCATATTTACGGCTATTCAGGGTTAGAATCGCTGAAAAACACTATCGAATTGTCTGTGTACCTGCTCCAAAAGTACGGTAATGCAGAAGATCTACAGGCATGGACCGTACCTTCGTCTGTTGCCTGAGCCGGTTATTTCTTTTTCTTATGTAGCACTATTTCCAAACTAAAGATTATGCCCTCCCATCAAAAAATCACTTCCGACAATCTGTGGCTGCTGATTCTGGCTGCAGCTGGCGTATTGATTCATATTTTCCCATTCAGTGACCTTGAATTTCACCGGGATGAATTTCTGTATTTAATGCTCGGGAAGCACCTGGCGGCTGGTTTCTGGTCCAATCCCCCACTCATTGGAGTGATCAGCTGGCTTGGGCAGCTCCTGCCCGGAGATTCACTTTTACAGGCTCGGCTTTTACCGGCGCTGGCAGGCGGACTACTCATTTTTCTCAGCGGTTTGATTGCCAGGGAGTTGGGAGGAAAGCGGTTTGCGCAGATTTCCGCCGCCCTTGCCCTGATGTCGTCCCTCATATTCTTGCGAACATTTTCCATGCTGATGCCCGTGCCATTTGACATTCTTTTCTGGACGCTGATACTTTATTTTTTCCTGAAGTTCATCAACTCGGAAAATAAGATGTACCTGGTTCTGACAGGCGTGTTCTTTGGACTAGGAATGCTGAACAAATACATGGTGGTTTTCCTTGCGGCAGGGCTGATGATTGGCATCCTGGTTACCCCCTTCAGGAAACTTTGGGTGAACAAATATCTATGGCTGGCTGTGCTGATCGCTTTTGTGATTTTTCTGCCCAACTTAGTATGGCAGATCTGGTATCATTTCCCGGTAATGCAGCATATGCAGGAACTGGCCCGTACCCAGCTGGTCAATGTAAATCGTTTCAATGTGTTTGCCGAGCAGATTCTGATGTGTCTTGCCAGCTCGGTTTTCTGGATTGCTGGTTTGTTCTATTTACTTATCAACCGGCAGGCAGCTAAATACCGTGTTTTCGGCATAATCTATCTTGTTGTTCTTCTGCTCTTTTTGCTGTTCAAGGGTAAAAGCTATTACACAGCAGGATTATATCCGTTTTTCATTGCCGCCGGAGGGGTTGCCTGGGAAAGAATGCTCCGTTCGGGATCAGCGAGAGGGGCTTTGCTGGCAGCAGTGGTCATTCTCAATATGTTGTTTATTCCCATGGGCATTCCTGTAATGCAACAGAAAAATCTACTGACCTATTTCAAATGGATCACCGGATCGGGCATAGCCAATTCAAACCGCTGGGAAGACGCGAAAATCCATGCACTACCACAGGACTATGCCGACATGCTGGGGTGGAAGGAGCTTGCCAATATTGTCATCAAAGGGTGCGACAGCATTCCCGATAAGTCTAGGCTTATGATCTATGCCGAGAATTACGGACAGGCGGGAGCCATCGATTTTTATGATAAGGGGCATCATTTGCCGCCGGTAGCCAGTTTCAGCGACAGTTACCTGCTATGGGTACCCGATTCAATTCCACAAAGGGCAAATATCTTCATTTATGTGAATGGTGAACTTGGGGAAGATATGGCATCGGCATTCAGACGAATCGACAGCCTGGGCTGCATTAA
>JAKAMP010000535.1 GCA_021812865.1 Bacteroidota bacterium
CAATATTTCGCCGCCACCTGCCTCCTGTGCCCGAGCATCCGATGCTTGTTTTAATCGTTCCTGAATGGTAGAAACCTGCGAATTCATAAATCCATTACGCCTGACAATGCCGGTATTAAACATACTTAAGGTAGCCACGGCTTTAAAACGTTTATCGGTTTGTGCGGCTGCCAATGAATAGCCTCCGCCACCGCAGATACCTAATACTCCCAGACGGTTGGCATTTACACCGGCATAATGGGTAATAAAATCAGCCATTCCCCGAATATCTTCGATACGATTAGCCGGTTTATCGACATTACGAGGCTCTCCACCACTGGCTCCCTGGTATGCTGCATCGGCAGCGATGGTTATGTAACCCAATTCCGCCAGTCGCTGTGCGTATAATCCTGCCACCTGCTCCTTAACGCCTCCGTTGGGGTGAGCTACAACCACCGCCGGATAACTATTTGCCGGATCATAATTGGCAGGTGTATATACATTAGCTGCAATAACAATTCCATTCAGTTTATAGCTCACCGGATGAATATTCACCTTACCCGGAACATTTTCGGTAATGGCATCTTTATATACCAGTCCAAATGGATTTTCAATCTTGTTTTGACCGAAAGTCAGGATGCCTGGTACAGCGAGCATGATTATCAATATTGGGTTCCTGATTTTTCTTTTCATCATTGGTTTCCTCCATTATTATAATTCCAATTTTCTGCTGCCCATCCATTTAATAATTTCAGGGTCACGGTGATCGAAAAAGCTGCTGGATTTCATGTCAAGCGTGGCAATGGCTTCCATATCTTCCGTACTTAATTCAAAATCAAACACATTGAAATTTTCTGCCATCCTTTCCTTTCGGACCGATTTAGGAATAGCAATAACCCCCCTCTGCGTTAACCAACGCAGCACAACCTGTGCAACAGACTTCTTACATTTAGTACCGATGCGGGTTAGTATTTCGTTCTGAAAAAGATTATTGCGGCCCTCCGCAAACGGTCCCCACGATTCGATCTGAACGCCATTTTCTGTCAAGAATTTCTGAGTTTCAATCTGTTGATTGAAAGGATGGGTTTCTACCTGGTTAACCATCGGAACAATTTCGTTGAATGTAATGAGATCCATTACCCGGTCTGGATGGAAATTGCTAACCCCTATGGCCCTCACTTTCCCCTTTTTATGCAGTTCTGCCATAGCTCTCCACGAACCATGTACATCACCATAAGGCTGATGAATGAGGTACAGATCGAGATAATCGAGTTGCAGCTTATTCAACGATTTTTCGAAAGCTAATTTTGTTTTTTCATACCCGGTATCCTGCACCCATAGCTTGGTGGTAACGAACAAGTCTTCCCGTGCAATGCCGCTTTTTCTGATCGCATTACCCACAGCTATTTCATTCAGATAGGATGCAGCCGTATCAATCAAACGATAGCCGGTATCAATCGCATCGAGCACACTCTTTTCACATTCATTCAAGTCGGCAATCTGGAAGACGCCAAATCCGAGGATCGGCATTTCTACGCCATTGTTTAGTTTTACTGTTTTCATAAACCTGATTTCTTCTATTTGTCTAATCCTTTTTCTTTCAGCCATTCCGACATCAGATCAGCTATCTCTACGTTATTTAAATCGGAGAACGGAAAGTGGGTATTGCCTTTTATCCCTATTTCAGGCAGATGCACCACCGTTACATCACCCCCGTGTTTGTTTACAACATCTCTCCATAGCCTTGCCATTTCGAGGCGCACACGCCAGCCATCCTGCCCGGGATTTGGGTTTGGCTTGTCGGGTATATTATCACCATAGTAAATTATAATAGGTATTTTGGTCAACTTCATGAAATCTTCCAAAGGCACTCCTGAAGCATTTAATGTACCGCCAGCGCTTGGTTTGGGAGTGGGTACCTCACCCTCCGGGAATAGAAAGCCGCTTCCCGGTTCATACGAGACGATGGCTTTCACATTCTGATTCTTGATTGCGGTTAACCAACCCATTCCACCCGCGTGCGAATGGGTTACTAAAATTGCCGGACCGATTTTATCAAATAATGCCGAAACTGCTGCCACATTCACAATAATATCAATAGGCCCGATATTGGGAGTCATTGCCCTGAAATACTGATCGAGCGCGGCTGAGTCGTGTGCAAACTGTACCCCATCGAAATAGGTGGGCCAGATGCCAAGACGGAAAGTTCCAAACCATTGCTGTTCGTCGGGGACAGGTTCTATATTGGCTGTAACCATACTGCGACCGGCATTCCCTCTTCGCGGTTGGTCAATAATATAAACCGGAAACCTTCTGCGTAAAAATATGTTCTGATACCCTTCACGGCCATCGGGCGTAGTCTCCCATGTTTTGGAGAACTGTCCGATACCGTGCCACATTACCAGGGGATACTTATGGGCTTTTGCAGGAATCTGGTAAAAAACATAAGCATGGTCGCCATGCAGGGTTTGGCCTGCCGGGGTTGGGTGGTATGGATCAAAATTACCCGGACTGAAAACTACGGTACCGCCTACGGCAAAGCTGCCTTGTTCTTCTATCAGAATAGAGCTTCGCTTTTCTGTCTTTTGAGCTAAAGCAATTTCAG
>JAKAMP010000536.1 GCA_021812865.1 Bacteroidota bacterium
GGCGCACTGCCGGTTTCATATAATCGGAAAAAACGAAAAATGTACCACAGGCTACATGGATGCCTCCATGCAGGGCAATGCCATTGGCAATAGCCGCCATAGTGAGCTCACTTACACCGGCCTGCAGGAAGGACCCCGAGAAATCATTTTTCCTGAATGCCTTGGTATGCTTCAGGAAACCATCGGTTTTGTCGCTGTTCGACAGATCGGCCGAGGCTACGATCATGTTACCTACGTGCTTTGCCAGCCATGAGAGGATATTGGACGAGGCTGCGCGGGTGGCTATGTTTTCCTTATGCACAATCTCGGCATGTTCAAGCGGAGGAATCTTTCCGGAGAGGAAGGATTGCAGTTTGGCAGCAAGCTCAGGATTGCTTTTCTCCCATTCCTGCTGGGCAGCTTTTCTCTGGCCTGCGGCTGCGATCTTTTCTTCCCGGGTCCGGGCATAGGCCTCTGCAACCTCCGGGAAAATTTCAAATGGTTGCCCCGGGTTACCTCCGAGGTTTTGAATGGTTTTCTCGAAGGATGCACCAGCTTCACCTAAGGGCATGCCATGCGTGGAGGTTTTACGCTCGAAGGAAGCTCCGTTTGCATCCACAGCTCCTTTACCCATAATGGTTTTTCCGATGATGAGCGTTGGTTTTTCCTTTTCAGCATTGGCTTTGGTAAGGGCGAGCCTAATCTCGTCGGGATCATTGCCGTTAATGGTCATTACTATCCATCCCCAGGCTTCGTATTTTTTTGCAGTGTCTTCGGCTGTTACCTCATGGGTCTCGGTGGACAGCTGTATATCATTGGAGTCAAAAAACATAATGAGGTTGCTGAGCCCCAGAAAACCAGCCAGCCTGCCACCACCCTGCGAAATTTCTTCCTGCACCCCTCCGTCGGAAATATAGGTGTAGGTTTTATGGGCAGTCCATTCACCAAAGCGGGAAGCAATAAAACGATCGGCAATGGCAGCGCCGATGGCCATTACATGTCCCTGGCCAAGAGGGCCGGAAGTGTTCTCGATGCCCCTTTTCACATCCAGCTCAGGGTGACCAGGAGTTGGAGAACCCCATTGCCTGAAACTTTTAATGTCATCCAGACTGAAATGCCCGGCCAGTGTCAGCACGGAGTAGAGCATGGGCGACATGTGCCCCGGGTCGAGGAAAAACCTGTCCCTGAATGGCCAGCGCATATCCGAAGGATCATAACGAAGAAATTCGCTGTACAGAATATTGATAAAGTCTGCACCACCCATGGCCCCGCCAGGATGTCCCGACTTTGCTTTTTCGACCATGGAGGCTGCTAAAACCCTGATATTGTCCGCTGCTCTGTTTGCTAACTTACTGTCCATTGGCTGTAATTTTTGTTCGGGTAAAAATACTTCTTACCAACCTAAAATGAAAATTCCGGCCTAAATTTCCGGGTAAATGAAAATACGCACTGTTTCCTTTCGGTTCTGTTTTGTTGTGTACAAGCAAGGCTTCTCCTGGAAAATGTAACCGTTTTCATCTGCAGCAGGCGTCAGGAAATTTCCTGATTCACCTGAAAAAGTGTAATTTTACCACCCTTAAATAAAAATGAGTATGGCACTACAATGCGGAATAATCGGACTGGCGAACGTAGGTAAGACAACCCTTTTCAACTGTATGTCGAGAACCAAAGCAGAAACGAGCGCTTTTGCCTTCTCGTCGAATAAATCGAACATTGGGCTCATTGAAGTACCCGATGCACGGGTTGACGAGCTGGCAAGGCTGGTGAATCCCGCCAAGGTTACCCATGCAACCGTTGAAATAGTTGATATTCCGGGTTTGACCAAGGGCTCGAGCGCCGGCGAAGGGGTAGGGAACAAGTTCCTGGCCGATATCCGCACCTGCGATGCCCTGATCCATGTTTTGCGCTGTTTCGACAGTGCATCTCTTCCGCACATCGAAGGTTCGGTGAACCCGGTGAGAGACCTTGAAACCGTTGAATTTGAACTCCAGGTGAAAGACCTCGAATCCATTGAAAAAAAGCTGGTAAAGGTTGAAAAGGCTGCCAAACTGGCCAACGACAAGGAGGCGAAAAAGGCGCTCGAAGTTTTACTGATATACAAGGAACATATCGAAGCCTTTAAACCTGCACGTACGGCCCCGGTAAGTGAAGAGGACAGGAAACATATTGCAGACCTGTTCCTGCTTTCAGCAAAGCCGGTGATGTATGTGTGCAATGTGGATGACAAGTCAGCTTTAAATGGCAATCAATATGTGGAAGTGGTAAAGGAGGCGCTGAAAGGCCAGGATGCTACGGTGCTGGTGCTTGCAGCAGGAATAGAATCGGAGATTGCCGAGCTGGAAAGCGCCGACGACAGGAAAGCCTTCCTGGAAGAGCTCGGACTGCATGAGCCTGGTGTGAACAAGCTGGTGAGGGCTGCATACGACCTGCTGAATCTCATGTCGTTTTACACTGAGGGCGCCGATGAAGTGCGTGCATGGACTATCCGCAAAGGCATGCTTGCCCCGCAGGCCGCCCGCGCTATTCATACCGACCTGGAACGCGGCTTCATCAGGGCCGAAGTGATGAAATACGACGACTTTGTCAGCCTGGGTTCAGAAGCCGC
>JAKAMP010000537.1 GCA_021812865.1 Bacteroidota bacterium
GGATCGGATAAGTTCTGTTTTGTCAGCATCGGCCCCTCTGTATCCGGTAAGTCTTTCCTCTTTATCCAGTACGGGAACACCATTGGTTTCAATATATACCACACTCCCGTTCTTGTGCACATTTGCCTTAATGTGGTTTTTTATCGGTATCTTCTTTTGAATGAATCCGGACATTTCATTTTTCAGCCTCTCCTTTTCCTCTGGGAGGTAGAGATCGTAAAAGCGCTTCCTGCCAACAATTTCTTCGGGTTTGTAACCCAGCACCTTCTCTACGACAGGACTGGCATAAGTAAACATTCCTTCACTGTTTATTTCCCATATCCATTCTCCAGTGACCTCTGCAACATTTTTGAATCTTTCTTCGCTTTTGCGCAGGTCTTCTTCCATCAGTTTTCTTTCCGTAATATCCTTTGAGATACCAAAGGTTCCTGTTATTTCTCCTTTGGAATCATACAATGGCAGCTTCGTAGTCAAAACCCAGCCTCTCGCGCCGTCAGGGTAGATTTCTTCTTCTTCATAGTTTATCTTTGGCTGCCCGGTTTCCATGATCTCTTTTTCATCCTCAAGGGCCTGCCTGGCATGTTGCCCTGAAAATATATCCAGATCGGTCTTGCCCAGGACGGTCTCGCTGCCAGGGAAGTGGTGCCGTGTGGTCAGGTTTCTGCTAACCAGGGTGAACCTGCTGTTCCGGTCTTTGAAATAAATCGCATCCGGAAAATTGTCCATCAGGGTTTGCATCAGGTATCTTTCATGCCCGAGTTCCTGTTCAGCCCTTTTGCGATCGGTAATGTCATGAATGATCGAATGAAGGTATTTTTTACCCTTAATTTCTATTTTGCTGCTGAATACTTCTACCTCCCTCCATGAGTCGTCGGATAGTTTGTGCTTAAGTTCGAAATGTATCTGTTCGGAACTCAGCGCTTTTTCAAATTGAACAGCAAGTTCCTCTTCGTCAGTACAATTGATATCTCTGATATTTTTCCTTAGTAATTCCTCTTTTGACCATCCATAAAAATTCACGGCTGATTGATTGGCATCAATAATGGAACCATCCATGGGATCCACAAGAAGCATAACAGATAAATTATTGTTGAAAATACTTCTGAACCGTTCTTCATTTTCCTTTAAATCGATTTCAGCCTTTTTCCTTTCGGTGATATCCCGGGCAACATGAACGCTTCCTGCCAGGTTTCCAGCATCATCATGCAATGGAGAGGTTGTGATAAGGAAATCTCCGCCAAGCAACTGTTCAAACATTTCGCTGGTATGCTCTTTTTTGTCTTTCAGGAGTTTTGCATGCGGACATTGCTCATGCGGCTGATCCGTTCCATGCATCAGGTGGTAGCAATTCTGGTTGATGCATTGCCCGGGAGTAAGATTAAGTTTGTCTGCCATGGCCTTATTGGCACGCACAATTTTGAAATTATTGTCAAGCAGAAGAATAAGGTCGGGCACTGCATCAAAAGTTCTTTCCCAGTCGTTTTTGGCTTTAATAATTTCTTCCTCTGCCGCCTTTTTCTCCCTTCGTATTTTGGCTTCTTTCAGCTCTCTTTCAATGGCAGGCAGCAGACGGGTAAGGTTTCCTTTCATAACATAATCGTGGGCGCCCATATGCATGGCCTCCACGGCGATATCTTCGCCCATGGTCCCGGAAACAAAAATAAAGGGTATGTCAAGTTCTTTCTGTTTTACTATGGTTAAGGCTTCGAAACCACTGAATCCCGGCAATGCATAATCGCACAAAATAATGTCCCAACTCTTTTGATCGAGAGCATTCAGTAGCGTAGCTTCATTATCCACACGTTCCGACTGTATGTCGTAAGGGCCTTTTCTGATGTTCCACAGCACAAGCAGCGCATCATCCTCGGAATCTTCAACAACAAGAACTCGTAAAACGGGTTTCATAGGCTCATCGGTCAGATTATTACTTCTTTCAATCTGCTGGTATCCCGGGTACTTCGTTCAGGTTAATCCAGAAATCGATGATTTTTTGGATTATAGTCTCAAATTGCTCAAAATCAATAGGTTTCCTGATATAGCAGTTTGCCCCCAGCGTATAACCGTCAATAATATCCTGCTGTTCATTCGATGAAGTTAATACCACCACCGGGATAAATCGGGTCTGGGAATTTTCCCTGATTTTCTTGAGCAACTCCAGCCCGTTCACCCTTGGCATCTTCAGATCCAGCAGAATCAGCGATGGCAGTGGCCTGGTACTCAATCTATCGGATTTGCCTCCCTGGAGGTATTCCAGGGCTTCCACGCCGTCTCTGGCAATCACCAGCATATCTTTCCAGATGGTTTTTGCAAACGCATGTCTGGTAAGCATGGCATCATCGGGATTGTCTTCAACCAGCAAAATGGTTTTATCGCTCATACAGGAAAAAGGTTACAAAATGGTAAAGAAAAATGTAGCGCCTTTCTCTGGTTCCCCTGTCGCCCATACCTTTCCTCCATGCCGGCTGACAATTCTCTGGACGATGGCCAGGCCCACTCCGGTACCAGGGAACTCACTCGATGCATGAAGCCGCTGAAATGGTCCGAAAAGCTTCTCTGCATATTTCATATCAAA
>JAKAMP010000538.1 GCA_021812865.1 Bacteroidota bacterium
CTTTCTGTGGACCCGAATGACAGGCAGATCAACAGGGACACGCTTGAGAACTACCCCACCGAGCGGATTCTCGGAAATAATGATCCCGCTCATGCCGTTGATCTTGTATTTATCCCCGAAGGATACACAGCTACCCAGATGGAAAAGTTCACCCAGGATGCCCGACGCTTTGCCGGCTACCTTCTGTCATGGGCTCCCTTCAGGGATTACAAGGAGAAATTCAATGTCTGGATTGTCAAAGCCCCTTCAACCGATTCGGGCACAGATATTCCGGGCGAAAACCAGTGGAACCGGACCCTTGTCAATACCAATTTCTTTACCTTTGGCACCGACAGGTATCTTACTACCCAGGATGTATTCAAACTCAGGGATGTGGCGGCACACGCACCGTATGATCAGATATGCATTCTGGTGAATACCTCGAAGTACGGGGGTGGAGGCATTTATAATTTCTATGACCTCTGCACGGCCGGTAATCCCAGTTCGGAATTTGTGTTTTGCCATGAATTCGGCCATGCCTTTGCCTCGCTGGCCGATGAATATGTGGAAGAGGGACTGGAAACCGCCGGTATGTATAACCTGAAGGTTGAACCCTCCGATCCGAACATCACTACTCTGGTGAACTTCAGCAAAAAATGGCAATCAATGGTGGCCAAAGGAACGCCTATCCCCACCCCTCCAACTAATAAAAATGATACAATCATTGGTGCATACGAGGGAGCCGGATATTTGAAAAAAGGAATATACCGACCGGAAATGGATTGCTCCATGCGATCGGTAAGAAACGATTACTTCTGTGCGGTGTGCCGGGATGCCATTACAAAGATGATTCTTTTCTATGTCAAGTGATCAGCTAGGGCATCATCCGGTTCCGACTATTCCTTTTTACTGAGGTGTGCAGCAAAAAGGTAGAATAAAACCAGCGCCAGTCCTCCGAACAAACAGATCATGGAAATATAGGCAACGCCCTCTTCCAGCCTGGTGGTTGCGGTAAGGATATTTCCCATCAGCACACCAAGGGCAATACCGATGAAAAACAATCCCAGTCTCAGGGTAGCAAATTTTCCAAAAATGCCGTTGCTGCTTGCCCCTGTGTTGAACAGTGTTGCGTTGGCGCCTTTATCGATCAGGGCCATACGTTCCTTATTCCTTGTACTGTAATGCAGGTATATCCAGCCGAATACTACTGCGCAAAAGGCGATGGGAATCAAGGCTTCTGTAAATTGCATAGGTTTGAAATTTAAGTGAGTAATGAAATTGATCTGCCCTTTTGACGCCGGAGGTCCTTCCCGGTTACAGGAATTGGATAAATAAATCAGGATAATTTTAAATGCATTGTTTATCAATACTTTACATTTGGTATATCGTTGAGTATGCTGAGAAATGAAATAATTTTATGCTATATATTCTCCGTTCATCCCAAGGTGAAGAAAGTGCATGATCCTGATAATGAACCCTAAAGCCTGAGACCCGAAACAAGAGATAAGTTTTGCTTTCTGCCCGAGATTTTCATGCGATGATTATATAATTTTATGATATTTATAAAAGTTTGAACTGAGGTGTAACCGCAGGCTCGTTTTTGCGTCTATAGGTTATGACAAAGGAAACGGAGAAAGACATCATTCAGAAAATACTGTCGGGCCAGACGGATGCTTTTGCTGAACTGGTTGATCGGTACAGGGATCCGGCATTTACCCTTTGCGTTAGGATATGCGGTAACCGTGAGGATGCGGCCGATGTATGCCAGGAAGCCTTTGTGAAAGCATTTCATTCGCTGAAGAATTTTCGTGGCGATGCCTGCTTCTCCACCTGGCTCTACCGGATCATGTACAATGCCTCCGTATCCTTTCTCCGGAAAAAAAAGAACAACAGGCTGGTTCTGGATGAGGGAAGGTTACCCGAGCTGCCCGATACTGAAACAGAAAATAACTGGGACGCGGAAGAAAATGAACTGAAACAGCGGCTGGTGAAGGAATGTATGGATGAATTGCCGTCCCTTGATAAATCATTGTTAACTTTGTATTATTTGCTGGAACATCCGGTCTCAGATATTGCTGAAATTACCGGACTATCTGAGACCAATGCGAAGGTGAGGCTGCACAGGGCCAGGCTGAAGCTTTTCGAAATGGTAACGGCAAAAATGAAGGTGCAAATCATTTAGAATATGGAAAAAGAATATCAATCTCTCGACAGGATAAGCCGTGAGGCCATGGATTTGGCAGGCCTGGAGAAAGCGCCCGAAGGCTTCACACTGAAGGTCATGGACCAGATCAGAACAGAATCTGCGCCAAAGCGGGTTTCATATACACCTTTGATTCGAAAACGGGGCTGGTTCATCCTCGCTTTAATCTCGCTTTCATTTCTGCTTCTACTATGGTATGCCTCAAGAACTGATACTGCAGGGGAAGGGATGCTCTCGAAATATTTACCAGATATGAATTGGCAGAAATATGCCGGGCAGGTATTGTTTTCGATTATGGAGGAAGCAGGGAAGTATTCCATCTATGTTTTATGCGGACTGGCAGCTACTCTTCTGCTGGTGCTTGACCGTATGTTTTCAGGCAAACTGAG
>JAKAMP010000539.1 GCA_021812865.1 Bacteroidota bacterium
GCATCGTCACAACCCGGCTACCCTGCCAACAAGCTTCTCGTCCGCCCCGACCTGCTCGCCAACGGCCGCTACACCGGGCCGGCATCGCTCAAAGGCATGAAAATCGCCGAATCGGTGAACTGGCGAAGCGTCTTTCCTGTAATGGATTTTACAATTTCTGCCAGCAGGGTAAATCCGCTATTTGAATACATGTATTGCGAACCCGGCACAAAATTGAGGGCGCGTTGCCGGCTAAGAATTTTCACGATCTGGTCCTGGGTGATTACATCGTCCAATCGTGTTCCTGAAATAGCCAATAACTGCCATTGATCGCGGATTCCGCTAGTATGATTCAACAGGTTCTCAATGGTGATCCTATGTCCAAGATCGGGAAACCAGGGAAGGTATTTACGGATGTCGTCATCCAGTTTCAGTTTCCCCTCACGCGCGAGCAGTAAAATGGAAAAAGCAGTAAATTGCTTGGAAATGGAGGCCATATGATAGATGGTCTGGGGAGTGTTGGGTATTTCATATTCAAGATTGGCCAAACCATAGCCTTTCGAAAAGATAAGAGAATCACCTCTTACAATGCCTGCCACGCAACCCGGTGTATTCGTATTGTTCCAGCGGGCAAAAAGCTTGTCAATTTTCAAAATTGTGGAATCGGGTATTGCCTGGGCAAATAACACATGAACCATACTGGCCGCGAAGACCAGGGTTAAACTGAGCCTTTTCATGGTAATAAAATTAAGTAAGAGTGAGCTTTATGTTTATGTTGACATGAATGATTTGCCTTTTATGGTTTAATAAAATTCTACCTGATATCGGGTAACAGCCTGTATTTTGTATGCCCGGCAAACTTGCGGTATCCATCGAGTTCCAGCTGAAGGGTGCGGTCTTCCAGCGCTGTACGGATTATAAAGAGAATGCCCATTGCTCCTGAGAGAATCAGTGCCCAAAGGAAGTCTAAAAGCAAACAGGAGCCTACGGATGACATGATCATTCCTGCATAACCTGTATGACGCACAATTCTGTATGGACCGCTCGTTGCCACTTTATGATTACGGTCAGACAGAATCCTAACCATTGTAGAGAAATAATAATTGGATATCATGGCCCAGGTTAATGTCAGGGATCCCAGGATGAATAGGGATGCACCTACAATGTGTATGGTTGTTGCAAGGCTGGCTGACCAGCCAAAACGTTCATTAAGGCCGGCAATTATCGGTTGTCCGAGCCCGGGAATAAAAGTAATTTGTGTAATCTGTTTATCCCATTCTCTAACATTCTCCTTCACCCTTCCCCGTTCAGCGATCAGGTCGGCTGGCAATACAATCAGGTTTACCATAATATATGCCACATAGAGGCCAATGTATATCCATCCCCATAACCAGTCTGGCCTTCCGGCCAAAACAAACAATAGGATTGCCATTAGGAACAATTGGAGAAACACCTTAAGGATACGCCTTCTGACATCACTTTTCAAAGATTTATATGAGGATTTTATCTGCATATGTGTTTATTATGCATATATCAGTAGTGAACCGGAAGGACGAAGCAGAAAATAACCGCCCTGCATTTCTTTCAGCCGGGTAGCACTTATATAAAGATAAGACCCTGAATGAAAAAAAGAAAGAGAAAAGCTATCTTTTAGAGCTTGATGAGCTTTTGTACCGCGAAAGGAGTCTTCCCGGCATATAGCACGGCCATGTATATTCCTTTGGTAAGTCCTGAGGTATTGATTTGTAAACTCGCATTTTTGGCATTCACAGATAAGCATTTCCTCCCGGTCACATCATACATCACAACCGACACTGATTGTTGATTATGAGGAAGTTCAATATTCAGGAACGATTCGAACGGATTCGGGTACATACGCACAGAACCCTGAACATCCGATGGCGGCGGATCATCTTTTACAGGGTGCATACGCACATCGAGCCTGGTCTTTTGCAAAACGGTTATAGGAACCGAATGAATGATCACCGTATCATAGCCTGGCGCCGTAATCCTGATATCGCAGGTATCATTGTCCCTGAACCTGCAGAATGTGCCATCCACCGAAGTAACCCAGGAGTTGTCCTTGTCTGCAGAAGGTATTTCAATCTTTGCCAGCACAGACTTTTCGGTCAAACTGTCGGTTACAGTTCCGTGAAGGCCATACATAGCCTGCTCCAGGTAATGCACAAAGGATGGGAGCAGGGCATTCCAGTATTCCGGGAGCCACGAGGCCGGAGGCGATTTCACCTCATTGATCTCTATCGTTACCTGCCGTCCATGCATAAAATACGTGTGGTAATCCTGCAATCCTCCTGAAATGGAGTACCAATCCCAGCCATCTGTATATCCATCGGAGGTTACATCGGTAAAATAATATGCGGGGCCATAATGCTGGGCCGAATCGGCAAACATTTTTGAAATATACTGAAACCACAGGTCATCGGCATGCCGCGCCTGCCAGGTATCCCAGGGATAATTAAAAACCTCCGACCCCCCGTGAAAATTTGCGCTCATTGAAAAGTGATTATTACCTGCATACGCCATCCAGGCTATCGTTTCGACCTGCCATGGATTACCATCAGG
>JAKAMP010000540.1 GCA_021812865.1 Bacteroidota bacterium
TGGCGTGTCTGGGAAACGAGCATTTTGGGCTGGTCGGGAGCTATTTTCCAGTCGAATGCCATATTGCTATAATAGCCGCCTGCTGCAGAATCTATTATACACGGATACCAGACGTCAAGGATTCCTTTTTTCAGGTCGGTATCAAAAATCGTGGCGAGGGAGTCTTCATTGATTTTTGCAACCTTATGTTTTTCTTGTGTAGTGCATGAAATGAGCAAACTTACGATAAGCAAAAATGCCAGATTAGGTGGAAGAAGTGTTTTCATCGGTTGCAAGTATTAATGGTACAGGATCGGCCTGACCTGCATAACAAATGTATATTTAAATTCCGATTAATGATGCCATAGCTCAGGCTTGTATGTTAGTAACGGAAAGGGAAATTGTAAAATTCTGTAAATGAGTCGCAAAAATGATTTTAAACAAGTCGCTATAAGAATTGTTTAGGTAAAAATATAACTTTGCCAATCTATTTTTGAGTGAGTAATGGTTTCCCTTAAGTTATTTATCCAGTCCAAAAGATATTTCGCCTCCGCCTTTCTGTACGCCTGTTTCAGTCTTATTTTCAGTACCTGGGTTACGTATATTCCGCATATATCCGATAAGCTTGGGATAACAGAAGGCCGGATCGGGAAAGCGATATTTTTTTCGGGTTTTGGCGCTTTCTTTATGATCCGCATTGCCAGGAGAGTGGTCGACAGGATTGGGGTTGGCCGTTACGCTTTTTATGCATTGCTGGGGTACAGCGCCAGCTTTTTCCTGCTCTTCCTGGCCTGGAATTATACGGCGCTCTGTGCAGCCCTGTTCATCTTTGGAATGGCAGGGGCATCGTATGGGATTTCGATCAATTCACTCACGGCAACCATAGAAAAACAGGACGGAGTGTACGTGATGTCGGGCAGCCATGGCTTCTGGAGCATGGGAGGGATGATTGGATCGGCCACAGGAAGCTTTCTGGCAGCCCTGGTGCATAACCCGATCCTGCATATCAGCCTGCTCATTTCTGCCATACTGGCGATCCATATTTCCCTACGCAAGGAATATTACCACCGAAGAGGGGAGCATCACGAGGAAGAAAAGACTCAGCAGGCAAACCTGAAACCTTTGTTTATCATTGCGCTCATCGGCCTGGTGGTAATGGTTTCCGAAGGGGCGATTGCCGACTGGAGCGCCTTGTACCTGAAAAAAATCATTCACCTCGATCTCAAATATATAGGTTTTGGCTATTCTGCATTTTCACTTGCCATGATGATTGGACGATTCACGGGAGACAATTTGAGCAAAAAGCTTGGTTCATGGCTGCTGATTACCTATGCCAGCCTCATTGCCATTGCAGGGTTTGCTATGGTGCTGTTCCTTCGACCTGCCATTTCATTGCCTGGATTCTTCGTCATCGGACTGGGCTTTTCGGTGATTGTGCCGGAGGTTTACCGGCTTGCTTCGAAGGTTGAAGGAGTAAAAACTGCCTACGGGGTAGCTTTTGTGGCGGCCACTTCGAATATAGGTTTCCTCGTAGGGCCTGTGTTGCTGGGCTTTGTGGCTGAGATGCGCTCTCTTCACCTCAGCTTTATGGTACTGAACATATGGGTGAGCCTGTCCTTTATCTTCGCCTTCCTGAAATATAGGAATTCTTTACGGTTAGTGAAGGTGTAAAATCAACCATCCCGGTTCTGATCATTATACTCCTTTCTTTGAGTATCCGGTATTTAAAAGCTATTCTGAGGGCATGAGTGGAAAAAAGTTATAGCTTTTATTTATCTGTGCTGCAGAAGCCAGGAAAATCTCTGGAAGGCGAAAATCAGTGAACTGAAACTTGCCGGCTCCCATTACCTGCTAACCAGCGACCAGTATAAAGTAATGGCCGGGAAATTGAATATTAACGGGTTACCACACTAAGTGCTGATTGACCGGAAGGGAAGGATCGTGAATAAAAATGCTCCGACTCCATTCCAGAAGGATGCCATTGTGAAAGAACTGGACAGGCTGTTGAAATAATTTGTGAAGGTTCAGAAATAAAAGGAAAGAGGGCCACTCAAAGGAGTGGGAGCCCTCTTTTTCATACAGAGCGTATACACCGGCTTAGGTTCAATTATTTTCCTGAGAATCGTTATAGGTTAATTTTTTTAAGTTTCAGATATCCTCTCTGTCTGGAATTTCAGCTGTTTTGAATACTTTAGGCCATTTGGAAGAAAGGTCGGATAATTGCTTACCTTTGCATCATCTGCCGGTTTGCAGGCATATATTGAAAGAAAAGTTAGAATATGGATACTGACATCAGGCTTGCCGTTTTGATTGATGGGGATAATATCCCCTCTGCATATGTTAAGGAAATGATGGAAGAAATTGCCAAGTATGGCAATCCGACCATAAAGAGAATTTATGGCGATTGGACAAAGCCCGTTTTGAGCAAATGGAAAAGTCTATTGCTTGAAAATGCCATTACTCCCATCCAGCAATACAGTTATACAACAGGTAAGAATGCAACCGATTCGGCCATGATCATCGATGCGATGGATATACTGTATTCACAAACGGTTGATGGTTTTTGCCGGGTATCCA
>JAKAMP010000541.1 GCA_021812865.1 Bacteroidota bacterium
CTGTAAGCCCAATCATCACCGATTCGACCAGGGGTTCGTTAACTAAGGAATCCGACGCCCATTCGATGATGAAATTGGCTCCGGTGCCCGACTGGTCGTGCTCGGGTACAAAAAAATAGGTAGCGCCCAGGGGACGAAGCACCGAATCGCGCCCGAGAAAATTGGCCACCAGTTTGCCGTCGTTATCGAAAAACAACACCTTGGTAACGCGTATGGGATTTGCGAAATCGGTATTATGAATGGCCACAAATGCGCTCAGATCGAACTTCCGTTCGTACCCCCAATACGGAATGGTTGAATACACAGGAAGGTAAAGCGTCTGCCCATGTACCTGCTTTACGCTGTTGTTTTTTCCCAGGCTCAGCGTACTGGGATCAAATTTCGTATGCATCTGTGGCCAGGGACTCTTTGCCTTTTTCATATTGCATGAAAAAAGCAGGAGCATGGCAATTGAACATGCCATCCCAATCCATAACTTCGTTTTTGCTTGCATAGGCTGAATTTTTATCTGAAATATCCCTGGTACTAATCAATCCTTCCGGGCATTTCATTTGCTTTCTCCCCGGTCAAATGCTGTGATGCATGATTGGCAGCAACTTCAGAACATCAAAGGCCGAACCTTGCATTGCACTCTCCTTTGTTCCCTGCAACCTATACAAATATACACATTTTAGCCTGGCAGACCATGGATTTTCATGCTGTTATGCGCAGGCATCAGATGTATAAACACAAGAAATATTCCTGTATTACCTGAAGAAATACGAGCGGCTGATGTCCCGGTAGGGAGTATCGAGAAATTTGATGATTTCCCGGTTGGTGAACTCAGGCTGTTCGAGAAGCACAAAATGAGTGGCAGCGGGTACAATCAGCATTTCTGCATGGGGAAGGCTTTTGAACAGGGAAACGGTATGATCGATGCTGATGAGGTCGTGATCTCCTGCGGCAACCAGTACCGGTGTTTTAATCTGTGAGAGCTGGGCGGGGGTGAAATTGGGATACTTGTCCATAAGATCGTTGAGTTTTTTACGGATAAGGGGAAGCCGGCCCGGATCGGGAGACAGGCTTTCTGCATCCATGCCTTGCATGCTCCGGATGGCCAATGCCCTTTTAACCATGGGATCATCCGGACTCATCACGATGCTGTCGTCAGGCGCTTCGTAATTCACATGGGTATAATTGGCGCCGAAGGTAATCAGCTTTTTCACCTGTTCGGGGTGTGCATAGGCAAGTTCGAGGCCTACATTTCCCCCGTCGCTCCAACCCAGCACATTTACGCTGCCCAGGTGCAGCTTGCGGATGAGTTCGCTCATGTCGCTGGCCATCAGGGCATAGGTTATTTCCTGATCGGAATCGGTGGATCGCCCCTGTGCGCGGCTGTCCACCGCAATCACCCTGTAGTGTTTCGACAATTCGGGAATTTGAAAAGTAAAATTGGCAATGGAGCCTCCATTCCCGTGAAGAAGAAGCAAGGGTTCTCCCTTACCGTATTCTTCGTAATACACCTTGATGTCGTTTACCTCGATGTACTTTCCCGTTTTGGCATTCGAACCATACCGGATATGTTCACCGGTGACACATGAGATTTGCAAAACGATCACTGCAAATGCGGAAATAAAATACTTACCTTTCATAATCATGAGTTTTATGCAGAAAAGTGATTATGCAATATATACGAAATTGCGTTAGAAATATTTGATGACGTAGCGTTTTTCCATACTCCGTAAGGGATTTTGCATACAACTCCAGTGAAAGGTTCTCTGTATCCCGATCCTGAGTCCTGTATGCAGCTCAGCCTTTAAGTCCTCCCCTTGCGTATGGTTTCAATGACTTTCTCGCGTTTGAGAAAGAACATACCCATTCGTTCACTGGTAACGCCCTCTTTTATCCTAAAGTTATAATGGGGTTCTCCATTCACCATCATTGCTTCGAAATACCTGAAAAACACAGCAGAATACCCATCGATAAGATAGACCTCATCGAGCAGTTTTCTCAGGTTCCCGCCCCTGCTGTACGGTAACAATAATCAAGATACGCTGTCTCATGTGGAAAAAGCCTTCGTCTGATAAATTCGGTCAGATGTTGATTATGTAAGATCGGATATTTAAAATCACTTTTTCTTAATTTACTTTCTTTCCCCTTGTGCTTGCATAAGAGGCAAGGGGCATGCAGCATATCATCTGTATTTAAGGCATTCCTTTGCTTTCGCGATATACCTTGCAAGGGCCCTGATGGGATAATTCAAGTAAAAACTTCTAAAAATTATGTTTGTTGGTTGAATAATTAACAAATAAGTTATATGATTAGTAAATCATAGTATGAAAGTGTTAGATAATTCAATTTTGTATAACGTATATTACTAATTTTTCTCAACAGATATAAATCTTCTATTGGTTATCTTATTTTTATGTATCTATTTATAAGATTCTGTAATTGACTGTGAAATCTCATTTAACAATTTTATTGATCCTGATTATGAAAAATTCCAAACTGCTTTTCTTTTTGCCTTTGATCCTCTTAAGTTGTTGCAAGCATGATCTAATTCCAGAACCCGTT
>JAKAMP010000031.1 GCA_021812865.1 Bacteroidota bacterium
CACCCCCGGACAGGTTCATTACAGGCGTATCTCCCTCAGGACATCGCAGGGCATCCATTGCCCTTTCAATTTTGCTGTCAATTTCCCAGCCTCCGGCATGATCGATCTTTTCAGTAAGTTCTCCTTGCCGTGCAATGAGCCTGTTCATCTCATCATCATCCATCGGCTCGGCAAATTTATTGTTCAGTTCCTCGTATTCCCTGAGCAGACTCATCACTTCGCCAACTCCCTCCTGTACAATCTCCTTGGCAGTCTTGTCCGGATCGAGCCTGGGCTCCTGTTCCAGCATGCCCACCGTGTACCCGGGGGAAAATACGACCTCGCCCTCGAACGATTTTTCAACCCCGGCGATAATCTTCATCAGGGTTGATTTTCCTGAACCGTTCAAACCGATTATGCCTATTTTGGCTCCGTAGAAAAAAGACAGGTATATGTTATTCAGTATTCTTCTGTGAGGCGGCACTGTTTTGCCCACCCCAACCATGGAAAAAATGATTTTTTTGTCGTCGGCCATAGGTTATTTCAATAAAATTAATCTGTGAATAAAAAGCTACATTAAGTTGCCATTGCATCAGCCTCCGGAATATGATAACGAAAGGGCAAGCAGGCCTGGCCTCCGGCCAATCTGTCATGCTTGCCCCTTGATTTCATCCGTAAATAATTATTAGTTAATGGTCGGATAGCCTGCCCCGTTTCAGCGGGGGAACTCCATGTTTGCTATTTTCATTGGTGTTTGTGTGTATTCGCAAACATGTTCGTTTCATAAGTAAATGTTCTATCTCCTCGCCAGCTTTTTGAAATCGCTGAGCAGAAAACCATCCGGTTTCTTGTCATCGATCATATGGTAATCGAAATAATAGAACTTGGCATCGGCTGCACCAATGATGATTTTGTAGCACCTGGCATGCGTACGGGTACCTTCAGGCCCAACTTTATCGAGGAATACCACGTTGTCATCGCGATCTTTAATGGCCTGCTCAACCTCCTCAGGAGTTACAATTTTGAACTTATAGGGATAAACCGCCTTGATTCGGCTCTCGGTGTTGCAGTCATTGGCAAGATCACTTTCAACCAGGTAGAGGGTCTTGGTTTTGATATCTCCCATATTGTCGTTATAATGCTTGAAAATATTGGATGACAAAAGGTTCGGATCCTTCAGCACAAGGTTCAGGTGATTCTGCATGAACCTGACAAGGGTAGCCAGTTTGTAGATATAGCTGCTTTCGTCAACGCCCACATAGGACAAGGGCACCGATACAAGGGAAGGCATATTGTTGAGAGAGAAATAATCGCCTCCCAGCACGAGGTTAAGGAAATTGTACCTGGCCTGTGTTTTATCCCTTTCAAACATAATACTGGTCGTAAGAAGGAATGAATATTTTGGGTCCTTCCTCTTTGCGTCAAAATCCTTGAAATAAATAAAATCATAAGGAGTGATCTTCCATTCCTTCTCAATGACATCTTTGATCACCACATTGTATTCAAGCAGTTGGTTGTCTTCAAGCACAACCAGGGTGGTGGTTTTAAGAAAAGCATCAAGATCGGCCTTTGAAGGAACATAATCCTGAGACCTTGCACTGACAATGATGAAGGCGAATACCAGCAGGGTTGAAAATAGACGTTTCATTGTATAGGGTTTTTTAAATTATTCGGAAAATATAGAGGGTGGTGTTCATTGAACTTGCGAAGGTACAGAAATTTCAGTTGCTTTTGTTTTTTCCCGCTCAGCCCGGTGAATTCGTCATATAGCTGAGGATCACGTGTAAGCAGGGCCTCCATTGACTTCACATCAAAATTCATTACTTTCCCAGTTTCAAAATCGAGGAGGAACTGCTGCATATCCTTGGTTTCAACCTGATTATACGGATATCCATACCTGTAATTGTTATAATAATACGGATTATATGAAAAATCGGTCATATACGGGTCATTGTACCGATTGGAATAGTTGGATACATTGGCTATGAAATGGCAAATGCTCCCAATAAAGGTTATCCGGTCAAATTCATTTCCAACCCTGATGTACAGCATTCCATTGCGCGCATACCCCCAGATTTTGGATACCTGCAGCGCCTGTTTTGTTCCCAGGTCGTCATAATAATACACATTCTTTTCCTGCAGCAGGCGGGAGAAAAAGTCATCATCGTTATAGTCAAGAGTAGTAAGAATACGCGATTTGGGAAGGGGTGCGTTACTTTTAACCTGGTCAAAATTCAGAAATAAACCATCCTGGAACCGGAATTCAGGAGTATAACGGATCATACCGGAGGTATCGGCCTGCTGCGCCTGAACACCAATAAACATAACCAGTCCGCATACAAGTGATAGGATTCTTTCCATAGTGAATTTCACTTTCGTTGAAGATAATGGACATTACACCAACGGTCGTGACCAATCCCTCAAATATTGTACAAATTAATCATAAAAAGCGCATAAAATCGTAAACCGGAACATGAATTATTGAACTATTTTATACCTTTAAGGAATCTAATATCCGCCGGATGGGATGGATTGCAAACATTTATAAATCATTTATCTACACGCCTCTTGAAGGTTGCGATGACGAGGTAGCCGACCGGTTATTGTTCATCAATCTTTTCAGCCTTGTTCTCTTTGCCGGTTTATTGATTTATCTGGTTTTTTCGTTGATTACTGTGCAATATGTACTTGCATCTGTCCTGCTTTTATCCACGGTGCTTGTGGTGCTGAATTTCTTTTACCTCAGGAAATACAGGCGATGCAAACCAACCGGTCATACCCTTGTGTTTATCATTTCCATCGTTTTCATGTTTCTTATTCTTTCAGGAGGATTAAACAGTTCCGGTCATTTGCTTGCCATTACTTATCCTGCTATTGCTCTATTACTGATGGGGCCTGTGGCAGGGACACTGATGAGCGCCGGGATGCTTGTTTTTTGTGGTTTATACATTGTTATACCTCTTACTTACAGTTCCGGTGCGCACCTCGATACGTCATACATCGTTCCTTCCATTGTTTCCTATGTGTTAATATATTTCATTGTAATCTTCTACCAGAGGATACAGGAAAGAAATTCCAGAAAGATTGAAAAGGCCATGCTGGAAGCTAAAAGCGATAGTAAACGAAAAGATGATTTCATTTCAAAGCTTTCCCACCAGATCCGAACGCCACTGAACAACCTCATGATGGTTAATGAACTCCTGGAGGAATCTGACATCGATAACAACCAGAAAGAACTGGTCAATACGCTGGTGGCTTCGACCAATAACCTGGTCAATATTGTCAACAATATCGCCAAGGTTTCAAACCTTGAAATGACCGAACAGAAGGAATACAAACTGAGTTTCAACCTGTATTCCACCATTCACAGCACCCTGAAGTTATTCAGGGACAGGCTGGGCGAACATATCAACATCGAGACTAATTTCGATAACACCATAAAAACTAACCTTATAGGGGATCCTGTAAGGGTGAAGCAGATTTTCATCAACCTGGTGGAAAGTCTTGCGCGGTATATTGGCAAACAAAAGGGATTTATCCGCATTAGGATTTCGCTCGACAAGGAAACTGAAGACCAGATGAATCTTCTTTTCGAGGTGGAAACGGTATCCATTTCCTCCGACCAGATAAAACTCGGTCACCTGGTTGATATGGAAAATGAAGCCAATGGCGAACTGAACGGGATCGAGCAGCTTGACCTTGTGCTCCCTGTAAGCCTGATCGAAAGTAAGGGTGGCCGGTTCATGGTCGAATCGGATAGTCAGAAAACCATTTTCCGCTTTGTACTTGAGTTTGCAAAAGTGCAATTCGTCAAACAGGATTTTCTTAAGGAAAAAGTGCAGCAGGCTTTTGTACCCCAGGCCTTTAAAAAAGGTCCAAAGGAACTGAGAGAAGCCAATTTGCTTTTGGTTGAAGATAACCTCATTAACCAGAAGATCGTTCTGCTGAGCCTGAAAAAAATGGTTAAAAACATTGACGTGGCCAATAACGGCAAAGAGGCCCTCGACAAATTCGGCACTTCAAAGTACGATCTGATCCTTATGGACATCCAAATGCCGGTAATGGATGGTTTGATTGCCACCAAAAAGATTAGGGAAATCGAAAACAGCACCCATGCCTTTACACCGGTGATAGCCATTACAGCAAATGCGCTGACGGGCGACCGGGAACTCTGCCTGGCTGCCGGTGCCAACGATTATATCAGTAAGCCTTTTCAGATAGACATCCTGATTCAGAAAATCAGGCAATTGATCGGAGAAAACAATTAATTGCCAATTCCCGGTCTGAATCCCAATACCAGGATATCGTCAACCTGTTCCATACTTCCCCGCCAATTGTCAATAGTCTGGTCGAGCAGTTGTTTCTGTTCTTCCAAGGCAAAATGGTGAATATTTAGGAGGATATGTCTAAACCTGCGGTACTTAAATTTCTTCCCGTCAGGTCCTCCGAATTGATCTGCATAGCCATCCGAAAACATGTAAACCATGTCGTTCTTCTCTAAACGTATGGTCTGGCTGGTGAATCCATGTTGGTGGTCTTCTTCTTCCAGCCCCACAGAAAAGCGGTCGCCCTTCAGTTCAATAATCTTGTCTTCGCGAATGATATACATGGGATTGAAAGCTCCGGAGAATGACAGATCGGCGGATTCCCTGTCGATGATACAAAGTGCGATGTCCATCCCGTCCTTCAGCGTCATGGATTCAACTCCGCTGAATATAGTGGCAAACTCTGCATTCAGAATATTGAGTATCTCGTCCGAACTACTCTTCACAGGTGAATTGGTTATCCGGCGAAACAGTTCGTAGCCGATGATGGACATAAATGCTCCTGGCACCCCATGCCCGGTGCAATCGATGGCTGCGACGAATATCCGGTTGCCATTTTCGCTGATCCAGTAAAAATCTCCGCTGACAATATCCTTAGGTCTGTGCAGAATAAAAGAATCGCGTAATATTTTTTTGAATCCCGTTTCTGAGGGCATCAGGGCCTGCTGTATTCGTTTGGCATAATTCAGGCTGTCGGTAATGTTTTTATTTTTGATGGTAAGCTCTTCCTTCTGCCTGGCAATTTTAGTCGCTGCCTGTTGTTTCTCTCTTAGTATCCGGTTGTCTTTTCTAAGTCTTGCTGTACGCCAGCGGATAAACCAGAAAATGATTAGCACCATCAATAAGGTGAAAATAAAATAAGCTGTCCGAGTGAGATAGAATGGACTTTTTACATGGATGACCATCTCTGCAGGAACTTCATTCCATACATTATCGGAATTGGATCCTTTTACCATGAACACATAATCACCGGGAGCAACATCGTTATAAGAAGCAAAAGTGCGGTTTCCGGCACTGATCCAACTGGTTTCCTCCCCTTCCCTTTCGAGTTTGTATACATATTTATTCCGCAAAGGGTCAGTAAAATCCAGGGCTGCATATTCAATGGAAAAATTTTTGCTGTTATAAGGTATGGCAATCTCCTGCTTCCCGTAAAAAAGCTGTTTTTTCAGCCCTTTTGAAGTGATTAGTTCAAAATTTGTAATCTGTACCGGTGGAATATGGATGTTTCTTTTAATGGAATTCGGATAAAAGGAGTTGAAGCCATTAATGCCGCCAAAGAAGATCTCACCTGAGAAGCTTTTGTAAACTACTGCAAGGTTATACTCATAATTCTGAAGTCCATCCGACAAATCGAAAGGGGTGAATTCCTCCTTCAGTGGATCAAATTTGGTGATTCCCCTATTGGTAGACATCCATAAATTCCCGCTTCTATCCTCAACAATAGCATATATTACATTATTGGGCAATCCGTTTTGCACGGTGTATACTTTGAATTTGCCGGTTGACTGGTCGAAACGGTTAAGCCCGGCGCCAGTGCCCACCCACAGAATACCACGGTGATCTTCATAAAGGTAATACACTGCATTGCTGCTGAGGGTGTTTGCCTTTTCTTCTTGCCGAACATACAATACAAATTCACTGGTCTTTGGGTTGTGCCTGATCAGTCCATTATTGGTGCCAATCCAGATATAACCCTTCTTGTCTTCCAGAATGGAATTGACCGTAGTAAGATCGTGCTGCTGACTGTCAATGGTGAGGGTATAATAACTTCTGAAAATGCCATAACGGGCATCATACAGATGCAATCCCGACTCCGTACCAAGCCAGTAATTGCCACTCCTGTCCTCGATCATGGCATATTTCCTGTTTCGCCGGGTAAAGCTGCAGGATGCGGCATTGCTGGCCTTACAGAAAGAAGTGAATGTCCTGCTGACGGGATCATATACTTCCAGTCCGTCATTGGTTCCAAGAAAAACCGTGCCATTCCGGTCTCTGAAAATGAGGTGAACCGCGTTGTCGCTGATTCTGAACCTGCGGTCCCTGCTCAAGGCATCGTAATGAACCACCTTTTGTGTAACCCGGTTGTAAATATCCAGGCCTTTTTCCCAGGTACCAATCCATATCTGCCCGAGGTCATCTTCGAATAAAGCAGCGATGTCATTACTGGCAAAATTGGGAATGCCACGGTAATTTTTACGGTACAGCTTAAATTTTCTTGGCTTGGTGTCGAATTTAATCATGCCCTGCTGAAATCCAATCCAAAGGATGTCCGATCGGTCCATGTACATGGTTGAAAGCAGGTCGAGCGGACGTATTTCGTTATGATGGTTGACCTCAGTTATCGTTTCTAATTGCAGGTTGTCCTTGTTTATTCTGTAAAGCGTGTTGGATGTAGCCACCCATAATGTGTTTGTTTCACCCTGAACAATCGCTCTGATTCCATTGCTCGCGGGAAGCGCACTATTCGAAAGGAATATCCGCTGGAAAGTTTCGGCATTCGGATCAAAAAGGTTCAAACCATTTTCAGTGCCTATCCATAATAAACCCTGCCTGTCCTCGAAGATCGAAGTAATATTGTTATCGCTGATGGACCGGGGATTCCCCGGCTCATGGCTGAAACGGCGAAAGCTATGTTTCTGCCGGTCGAAAAGGTTCAACCCGTCAACCGTACCCACCCAGAACCTTCCTGCGTGGTCCTCGAGCATGGGAAAGGAAACCAGGTCGGAGAAAGAATTCAGCAGGTTCCGGTAATGACGGTATCTTTCAAGTTTATGGGTTACCGGGTCGAATCCAAATAAATAATCCAGGGTTTTAAACCAAACAATGCCGGCCCGGTCGATATATAAGGAAAAAATATTCTGATCGCCATCGAATGGACTCGGCTTCATGTGGGCAAAATAATTTACAAATATTTCCCTTTGCCGGTCGAACATGCACAATCCATTGAGGGTGCCCACCCAGATATTCCCCTGACTGTCCTCGGCCATGGTTTTGACAAAATTGTTGACCAGGGAGCTGGTGTCGTTTGGATTTTGCTGGAAAACAGTGATGGAAATTCCGTTATATAAATTCAGCCCGTCCTGGGTGCCAATCCATAAAAATCCCCTGGAATCCTGAAGGATACATTGAATACTTACCTGCGACAGCCCGTTTTCAGAAGAAATAACTTCAACATTGGGAATGGAAGATTGCGCCTTCGCCGGTTGATCTATTGTCAACAGGGCAACAAAAATTATGATCCATATCTCCCGGAAAAAATTCATTTATCAAGCAATGTGGATGAATTCCCTTCTTATTTTGCCTCTGCCCCGTCATTCTCAACCAGTTTCCTGAACCTGAGGGATGGGGAAGAAACAAAATTACCAATTTTTAGCTTTTCCCAAAGATTATCGATGGCAGCAATGGTTTTTTCTGAAGAAATTATCACATTAGGCCAATCCCTGACGAATCCCCGGAGGCCTTTTTTCTTTTTCCGGCCATCGACAACGAGGATGGCATTACTGTTTCTCAATCGCGGAATCACGACCAGGTCTCTTCGTGCATCGATGTTGTTCAAACAGTACCAGACTACCATTTCAATATCCTCCAGGTCCAACGGCTCATCAACCAGCATAAATACGGTTTCCTGTTCTGACACAACGCATCGCTGCAAGCCACTGGCCAGGTCGCGCAAGGGCATATCTACAGGCTTCATGGCAAACAGTATGGCAACACTCTGTTCGGAAAGGCGGATCGACACTCGCCTTGAGATGAGTTCACACAGGCCGGGCAATATTTCTGAGGCTAAGCCCGAAAAGTTTGAAAATCCAGGCTGACCGGCGTCACTCTCTTCCTCGGGTAGCTTTCGTGTGGCATCAATGCCCAGCTTACCTCCATAACCCATAACCTGTGCAGCATGATCCAGCACATCCAACGGACCTCCGGCAAAGTGCAAATCCCGTGGAATTTTCACATTCCGGGAGATATCGTTCAACAGTTCCCTGTAATTTTCAAGCCGAATATCGCTGTCCGTCACGATCATCACCTTGTTGAACATCATCTGCCCGGCTCCCCACAGTGCATTCATCACTTTCAGCGCCTGGCCAGGATATGACTTTTTGATTTTCACAAGGGCCAGGTTGTGGGCAACGCCGACATCGGGCATATGCAGGTCAACAAGTTCGGGGACTACCGTAAGCCTGATGGGAAAAAGAAATATCTTTTCTGTAGCCCTGGCTATCCATGCATCTTCCTGGGGTGGAATACCCACAATGGTGGCGGGATAAACAGCATCTTTCCTGTGAGTGATGCAGGTTACATGGAAGCGTGGGTAGTAGTCGGCCAGGGAATAAAAACCGGTATGATCGCCAAACGGGCCTTCCCGTACGAAATCTTCAGATGGATCCACGTATCCTTCAATGACGATGTCAGCGTCGGAGGGGACTTCTATGTCCTGCGTAAGGCATTTTACCAGTTCCACTCTTTTCTTTCTGAGGAAGCCGGCCAGAATATATTCATCGAGTTGGTCGGGTAAGGGAGCTGTAGCGGAATAGGTATAGACCGGATCTCCGCCCAACGCCACCGCTATGGGCATCTTTTCCCCCAGCTTACGGTATTCCTCAAAATGACGCGCCCCTGTTTTATGCCTGTGCCAATGCATGGCCGTTTCATCAGGACCCAGCACCTGCATACGGTACATACCCACGTTCCTTATGCCTGTATGAGGATCTTTGGTATGAACCATGGGCAGGGTGATAAATTTCCCCCCATCGAAAGGCCAGCATTTCAAAATAGGCAAAATACCCAGATCGGGCTGCATATGCACCACCTGCTGGCACTGTCCCTTCCTTTTAATTGTTTTGGGAAGAAATGAGGCGGCTTCGTTGAGGCGTGGAAGTAGTTGCAGTTTTTCCAGGAAACTTCCCGACCTGGTACTGAAGGAATCCATGAATGTCTTCAGGTCGCGTCCGGTGGCATTGAGGTCATCTACCCCAAGGGCCAGACACATCCTGTTAAGCGATCCAAAAGCATTGATAAGAACCGGGAAGGAAGTGCCGTTATGGGTAAACAACAGCGCTTTCCCTCCTCCATGCGATTTTGATATCCTGTCCGTTATTTCGGTAATTTCGAGCTCCGGGCTGACTAATTGGTCGATAACCCGGAGTTCATCCTCGCGGTTCAGTTTTTGAATGAATTCGTTGAGGCTATGATATGGCACAATGAATTATTTTCGGGAATTCATGGCAATTTTCTCGAGCATATCGGTAGTGAGAGATTTTGGCCTCTCCAGGGAATAACCCAATGCCCTGTCCCAGATAAGGTTCGCGCTGATACCGATTGCACGGCCAATTCCGAAAAGTACGGTATAAAAATCATATTCCTTTACGCCGTAATGCCACTGTATCGTGCCCGACTGTGCATCAACGTTGGGCCATGGATTTTTGGCCTTACCCTGTTCCATAAGAATAGGTGGAACCACCTTGTAAAGCATATTCACATACTGGAAAATCGGATCTTCAGGCATGTGGTTCAGGCAGAACTCACGCTGAATGGTGTACCTCGGATCGGTTTTACGTAGAACTGCATGGCCAAAACCAGGTACAACATGGCCGGAATTCAGTGTATTCCAGACAAACTGCTTCATTTCATCTTCCGTGGGTATTTTTCCACCCATTTTATCCATTACATCATGCAGCCAGCGAAGTACTTCCTGGTTGGCCAGGCCGTGAAGCGGACCAGCCAGACCATTGATCATGGCCGAAATGGACAGGTAAATATCGGAAAGGGAACTGGCTACAAGGTGACCGGTATGGGCACTTACGTTACCGCTCTCATGATCGGCGTGAATAATGAAGTGCATCCTGGATACATCGTCGTATGGCTTTTCGATGCCCATCATATGCGCGAAGTTGCCACCAAAATCAAGATTTGGATTTGATTGAATCCGCTTTCCGCCTCGGTAAAGTTTAGCATAGATATAGGTGGCTATTTCGGGCAGCTTCGCCAGGAGATTGAGGCTGTCTTCATACATAGGATCCCAGTAATCGGCCTTGTTGATCCCTGCGCTGTACTTCTTTGCAAAAAAAGATTCCCGGTTCAGTGTAAGAATGGCCGTTGAAAAGATGGCCATGGGGTGACTGAAAGTGGGGAATGCATCAATTACCTCGTACACATAACGGGGCAGTATTCTTCTTTTGTTGAAATCATCTACTACATCGGCCACTTCCTCTTCGGTAGGTATTTCACCGGTCAGAAGCAAATACAGGCAGCCCTCAACATAAGGAAATTCAGCTCCCGGCGGCTTGGGGAGCTTTTCAAATAATTCCGGTAGGGTGTATCCCCTGTACCGGATTCCTTCCATGGGATCGAGGTAAGAAATATCGGTAACCAGGCACTTGATATCGCGCATCCCCCCGATAATCTGGCCAATGGTAACCTTATCGACAACCACATCGCCATATTCATCATGCAAGCGTTGTGTCCTGAGACGCCAGGTCTCAATTTGTTCGTAGAGTTTCTCCTTTAGTTTTGCCATGGTAATATGAATTTAAGTAGGTGTCGAAGGAAGAAGCGCATAAAAATAGTAAACTTTTGATATACAAAAATAAAAAAAGAGGCAACCGGCGGGGATTCCCTCTTTTTTAATTTGATTTCAACCCGGATCACTCAGTTTGAGGTCATCAGACTGATAATTAGGGTTTGGTGATTAAGTTATAAACAATTGATAGTTAATAATATACAGAATACTTTGATGAATAAACTGCAAGGATTTTGTAAATTTCCGTAGA
>JAKAMP010000542.1 GCA_021812865.1 Bacteroidota bacterium
GTTAAAGAAAGAAATTGATAAATACTATTTATTATTTCCCAGTTCACCTTTAATGATAGAATGGTTAAAAAAGGACCAAAATTTAGAGCATAAATAGGATATTCATTTGAAAAAATTGAGTGTTTTGAAATCCAGAATATACTAGCAAAATATATTTTGTTATTTAATTCACAATTTTTATGTGATATATATCACATCGCAGCGAGATTTCTATCATGCGATTTAAGCGCTTTAATAAAATGCTGCTTTTTACCTTTGCATACATCTAATTATATACATTTTTACATTTAATAAAACCAACATGAGCACAGAACTCGAGAAACAGATTGCAGATCTGAAACAACAGGTAAATCATCTCAAAGAAGGCACTAAAGATCAGCTTTCCATGGTCATCTTCTCAGGCGACATGGACAAGATCCTTGCTGCCATGATCATCGCGACAGGAGCAGCCGCATTTGACATGAAGGTGAAACTTTTCTTTACCTTCTGGGCCATATCGGCCTTGCGTGACCCTGCAAAAAACGGGAAAGGAAAAAACCTCATCGAAAAAATGTTTGGCATGATGCTGCCGAAAGGGAGCCCCAAACTAAAGCTTTCCAACATGAACATGTGTGGCGCCGGAACCGCCATGATCAAAGGCATCATGAAGAAGCACAAGGTTGCTTCCATTGAAGAAATGATGAAGACAGCCGGAGAACTGGGGGTCGAGATCAATATCTGCGAAATGTCGATGAACCTGATGGGATTTAAAAAGGAAGAGATGATTGATTATCCCAAAATGACAGTTTGCGGGGTTGCCACTTTCCTTACCGATGCAGCAGAAAGTAGAATTCAATTATTCATATAACTATTAAAAGATAAACCAATGAGCACAGAAGAATTAAAAAACCTCAAATCCAACACTACTGTCGATGCACGCGGAACTGCTTGTCCGGGTCCTTTATTAGCTGCAAAGAAAGCCATCGGAGAGATTGAATCAGGAGAAATCATGGAAATCTACTCTTCGGATGAAGGCACTAAAAATGATATTCCAAAATGGTGCAATAAAATGACCCATGAATTTTTAGGAATCGTTGAAGAAGACAGCTTTACCAGATTATTCCTGAAGAAAGCATAAACCTGTGCCCCGGAAGATCTGTTCCAAATAACCCTACTATTCAACACGCTGATTTGAAGACCCGTGAAAGGTCTTCCGGGGATTGGTTTAACTAATCAAGAACAATATGGAAACAAAAAAATCGCCCAGAATCCTGGTATTCTCTACTGATAAGATCTCAGATCCCGGAATTGACCAGGCAGGATTACGCAAGGTCCATTATTCGCCAACGGTTTATACTATCAGCCTGCCGTGTTCATCAGGTATCAAGCCCCGCTGGGTCATGCATGCTTTCGAGCAGGGTTTCGACGGTGTGTTTATCGCTGCCGACGGACATGAGTGCTCATACAGTTCACGATGCCCTGAATATACCAATGGCATTATCGCTGAATGCCAGAAACAAATGACTGAAAAGGGAATAAGCCCCAAACGCATCAGGATGGCTGCCATCTGTTCGGTATGTGCAGAACCCTTTGCCAGCCATATGGCCAATTTTTCAAAAATCTTAGCTGAACTTTCATGAGAACAGAAGAAAAAAAGTACGATGTAATGGTCATCGGTGGAGGTATTGCCGGGCAGGAAGCGGCCTTATCCCTTGCCAATATGGACTATAACGTTTTGCTTGTCGAGAAAGGTTTATCCATTGGAGGAAAGATGATACAACTGAGCAAGGTTTTTCCGACCCTTGATTGCGCCGCATGTATCACTACTCCGAAAATGTCGGAAACAGCGAGGCATTCAAACATAACCTTATTATTGAACTCCGAGATCGATAGTATAAAAAGGAATGAAAAAGGCTTTCATCTTGAGATCAATAAAAATCCCAGGTATGTGAAACCCGAAGCCTGCACCGGTTGCCAGGAATGTGAAATGGCCTGCCCCGAAGTGAGATCTGATGAATATAACGCACATCTTGCCGGACGCAAAGTCGCCTATATTCCCTTCAGCCTTGCCAATCCGAGGATAGCCGTTATTGAGAGGCAGGATACTTCTGCTCCCTGCATCGCAGCCTGCCCGGGAGGAGTGAAACCCTACGGCTACATTTCACTGGTAAGGAATGGTCAGTATGCGGAAGCAATGCATCTGCATATGGAGGATATCCCAATCCCGGGAAGCCTGGGCCGAGCCTGTTACGCTCCCTGCCAGGGAGAATGCACCCGTGCCAGTCTCGAAGCCACAGTCGACATCCGCAGGATAAAACGATTCTTTGCAGAAGACTATTATATTAAATACCCTGAAGCCCCTGTCAGGCTTATCGAAAAGAACAGCGGTAAAAAAGTTGCAATCGTGGGATCCGGTCCTGCCGGCCTTACCGCAGCTTATCACCTGGCCCTGGCCGGACATAAAGTGAAGATATTCGAAACAGCTCCTGAAGCCGGTGGCATGCTAAAGCTTACACTCCCGGCTTAGCGACTTCCCAACACCGTTGTAGACCGCGATATTGAAAAT
>JAKAMP010000032.1 GCA_021812865.1 Bacteroidota bacterium
CCGATCTGATCATGCAACTGATTGTTCACCCCAGGCCCGGACTGATCACCCCATACCTTACCGAAGAATGGTTCAACCTGGTAAAATATGCCACTGCCCATGCGAAGGAAATGGGTATGAAACTTTGGCTGTACGATGAAAACAGTTATCCGTCAGGGTTTGCCGGAGGAAATGTGCCGGCACAAATGCCCGAAGCCGCAGCAGTGATGATGCAACGGATTATCACAACACGCCCGGATACCCTAAAACAAACCATTGTCCAGCTTTTCAGGCAGGATGGTGATAAATATATCCCTATAGATTCCGTGAATCCTTCTCAGGACTTTACCTGCCAGGCATATATGCTCGTACCCACCTATAAAAGCGGTTGGTTTGGCGGATACTCCTATGTGGATATTATGCAGAAGAAAGTGACCGATGAATTCCTTGACCTGACCATAGGAGGATACCAGAAATACCTTGGGGATGAATTCGGAAAAACCATCAAGGGAATCTTTACCGATGAACCCAATATTTCTGCCATGGGAGGTGGCAATATCCTTGATTATACACCCGCCCTGTTCGACGCATTCAGGCAGAAATATGGTTACGACCTGAAGACCTCCCTCCCTTCTCTTATTGAAGAAACAGGCAACTGGAGAAAGGTTCGCCACGATTATTATTCCGTATTGCTCGAATTGTTCATCGACAACTGGGCAAAGCCTTATTCAGAAAGGTGTGACGAGGACAAAATCTCCATGACCGGTCATTATTGGGACCACGACTGGCCCAGGCCAACAGGAGTGCCTGATAACATGGCCCTCACGGCATATACCCAGGTTCCCGGCATTGATGTGTTGATGAACAACTGGTACGGAGGTTTTTCCGGTCAGTTCGGGAACAACCGCATTGTACGTGAGCTGGGCAGTGTTGCCAACCAGCTGGGCAGGAAAAGAACCCTTTCCGAAACCTACGGAGCATCAGGTTGGGACCTGAGTTTTAAAGACATGAAAAGAATTGGCGATTGGGAATATGCCCTTGGGGTAAACCTCATGAACCAGCACCTGTCGTATATGAGCATGGCCGGTGCACGCAAGCGCGATCATCCCCTTGCTTTTTCCTGGGTCGATCCCTGGTGGCCCGATTATAAAATGATGAACGACTACTTCACCCGGCTCTCGGTTGCACTCAGCCAAGGCAGGCAGGAAAACAAGATTCTAGTAATCGAACCTACCACTTCGGCCTGGATGTATTTTACACCTGGCTGGTCGCCTGCAGCAGCCAACTCTACCATTAAGGAAGCCAGCTTCGATGGCATTCTCAATAATTTCCACAACTTCATCGACAGCCTCGAAAACTGGCAGGTGGAATATGACCTGGGATGTGAAGACATCATCAGGAACCATGGCGATGTGAAAAAAGGGAAGTTCTGCGTAGGCCTTTCTTCCTATTCACTGGTAATCCTGCCGCCGGCACTGGAAAACCTTGACGACCGCACCACACAGCTTCTCAGGGAATTCCTGGAATCGGGAGGGAAAGTCCTGTCTACCGTAAATATCCCCGCTTATGTAGAGGGCGCCTCCTCCGCAAAACTGATGGACCTTGCTTCCAATTATCCCAAACAATGGATCAAGACAGAAAGCATCAGGCTCCAGGATATTCATTCCCTTCTGAAACCCGATGTGAAATTCACTGAGACGGAATCCAATGGCTTTGTTTTTCATCAACACAGGCAGCTACAGGACGCACAACTTCTCTTCGTCACCAATATTCACGATTCCCGTGAAGCCAAGGGCGCCATCAGCCTTCCGGGAAAATCTGCCGAAGAATGGGATCCATTCACGGGAACCATTAAACCATATCCTTTCACGGCCAATGGGGAAGACCTGTCCCTTGACTACACGCTCCCTGCCGGTGGAAGCCTTCTTCTCTGCATCAGACCTGTAAGCCAGGAATCTACCAAAATGCCTGTGCTGCAGGAAACTCCGGCGTCTTTTACCGGAACCCTCGAAGTGGCACGTAAATCGCTCAATGTACTGGTGATCGATTTCTGTGATCTTAATATCAAGGGCACTTCAACGAAGGATATGTATGTATACCAGGCCAATACACAGGCTTATAAAGCCTATGGATTCAATCGCGATCCATGGGACAATGCCGTGCAATACCAGTCGGATATTCTCAAAAGGGATACTTTCCCATCCAGCTCAGGTTTTTCAGCCGATTACTGGCTGAACATAGGGAAAGGGGTTAAACTTGAAGGGCTGAAGCTGGTTGCCGAAAGACCTGGAGTTTTCAAAATTATGGTAAACGGTAAGCCGGTTGCCCCTTCCGGAGAAACCTGGCTCGACAAGGATTTTGCCGTGTACTCCCTCGACAGTGTGCTGAAAGAAGGAAAGAACAAGATCACACTCAGCACACAGCCCTTCTCTGTATTCAGCGAACTGGAGGCCATATATGTGCTCGGTGACTTTTCACTGAAGCCTGAAAAAACAGGATTCTCCCTTGTTCCTGCCAAAGCCCTGGAATTGGGAAGCTGGAACAGCCAGGGAATGCCTCTCTTTGGCGACAGGGTTGCATACACCCATGCAGCGGATATTGACAGAACCGAAGGATCGTACCTGGTTAAACTGCAGGATTGGAGCGGATCGTGTGCTGAAGTATTTGTGAATGGTGCGAAAGCCGGGATCATTGCATTTCCACCTTATACGCTCGATGTGACGAATTACATGAAACAGGGCCGGGATACTATCCAGGTAGTTGTCGTTGGAACCCTTCGCAATACCATGGGTCCGCTTCATATGAACAGCAAAGGATCGGCCTGGCCGGGAATGTTCCAGGGACTTGAAAATGGCCGTACCCTCGCCGGCGACTCCTATGTGAGCCTTCCCTACGGGTTAATGAAGGACTTTGAACTCATACAGGTGAAATAATGCCGGTGTGAAAACTGTTTTCATCCAGGAATAATGATAAAATGCCGGTGTGAAAACTGTTTTCATCCAGGAATAATGATAAAATGCCGGTGCACACAGAATCTTCTCCGGCATTTTTCTTTTATTTTTGAAACAAATCGAAAGGCAGCCTGTTTATATGCATCGACTTGCGGAGACAAGAGCAAAACGAGTAGTAAATCCCCATTCCCCCTGCCGGCCGGTGAACCAAATGATTAAAAAATGAGAAAGATGGGATTTGTAATTTTCTTCGCGGTATTCTTCCTGGTTTATTTTGGAGCCAACTATTATATTTTCATCCGCGGCTGGCAGGGACTTGAAATATTCCCGGTTTTAAAGAAACCGTATCTTGTGCTCTTTCTGTTCCTTTCTCTGGCTTACCTGGTCATGCGCTTTTTAGGAAACTACCTGCCTTCGCCGGTAAATGCCGTCCTTTACTGGAGCGGCTCATTCTGGTTTGCAGCTGTACTCTATTTTTTCCTGATTGTTTTATCTCTGGATATCCTCCGGTTGGGAAATCATTTTTTACATTACTTCCCCCAATCCGTAACCGGCAATTACCTGAAAGTGAAAGGAATATTGACCCTTTCCATGATGGCCCTGGTGTTCCTGCTGCTGCTTGCAGGCTATATCAATACCCTGTTTCCTGCTACCAGGGAAATGACCTTCACCATTCATAAACCTTCTTCCTCCTTCAAAACACTGAAAATTGCCTTTGCCTCGGATATTCATATGGGCACCCTGGTTGGCAAAAGCAGGGTAGCCGGACTGGTCAGGAGAATGAATGCGGTACGTCCCGATGTGATCATCCTGGGAGGAGACCTGCTGGACGAAATTCACGAACCGATATTCCGCAAAAACATCGGCGCCCCTTTGCGAGACCTGAAAGCTCCTTTGGGTGTGTATGCGGTTACCGGAAACCATGAATATATCGGAGGTATTGAATCGTCGGTTAAATACATTGAATCGGTAGGCGTTACCCTTCTTCGCGACACCACCATCTTTCTGAACGGGAATATATACCTCGTAGGACGTGAAGACCGGAGCAAAGGAGGGCGGTTTGACGGAAGCAACCGGAAATCCCTGGAAGCATTACTTCAGCAGGTTAACTTTGCAAACCCGGTTGTGGTGATCGACCACCAGCCCTTTCACCTGGACGAAGTAGCCCGGACCCATGTTGATCTTCAGATTTCGGGACATACGCACCACGGGCAGATCTGGCCCTTCAGCGCCCTGACCAAAGCCATTTATGAACTTAGCTGGGGTAGTTTGAAAAAAGGGAATACCTATTTCTATGTAAGCAACGGGTACGGAACATGGGGTCCTCCGGTGCGCCTGGGCAACCGGCCGGAAATAGCCGTGATTACGCTGAAAAACGAATGAAGCAGATTGCCTGCAGCAAAACCACCAGATCAATGTGTATATGGCAGCCTTTCGAATGGCTCTACTGATCCTTTATGTAGAAATACAAAATCGGCAAAATCAAGCAGGGCCAGCCAGTCCTCATCGTTTTGTGCATGCTGGCCTTCCCGGTAATGAATGCCGGTTTCCCCGCTTACACCATACATTTTCCACGCCCGGATTGCAGAAAGATGGGTTTTCTGGGCGCCTTCCGGGTTAGCCCATGCATCACCCATAGCATTCGTTGACAAGTATGCCCTGGGGGCTACCAGGGCGATCAATGCATCCTGGTCAAAGGGAAGCCTTTTCAGATTGTTATTCCTGAAAGAAAGAAATTGGGTATTGAACCAATAAGGAAATTTAGTGCTGTCCGTAATATCATTGAGGGTTTCTCCCGTGAATACATATCGCATGGAACCCGTTCCCCCGCACCCGGAACCATTGGGTACCACCATGGCCACCCTGTTATCAAAGGCCCCGGCAAGCAGCGCCGCCTTTCCACCCCGGGAATGCCCGGTAATGATGATCTCCTTATTATCAACAAAATCGCATCCTTCAAGGTAGTCAACAACCCGCATATAGCCCCATGCCCAGGCGGCCAGCGTTCCAAAATCCTGACCAGGGTATAGCAGGTGTATGCCATTGTTCCGGTTGGCGTTATCGGGGTCAATTTCCGTGCGGTCAAATTCAGCCAGAATGTATCCCCTCTTCAGGAATCCTTCATACTTATCCTTCATGGAATACCAGCACTTGTCCCCGGTAATGATCACCGGAAAACGCCCCTTACCGGCCGGCTTATAAATGAAAAGCGTAAAATGCATCTGTCCCTCAGGTCCGCAGGAGATGCTGACTTCCCGTTCTTCTGCCTTTGCCTGCAGGAATGGCTGCGAAGACCTGACCACACCATGAACCTTCCCTCCCGGATCAGGAATGAACCCGTATTCATAATACTGTACCAGTTGCTTCAGTTCATTTCTCCTTTTCTCCCAGAAAGCAAGGTCTGTCACTTTGCTTCCGTCACGGAAAGTGAACAGGTCGGGCATAGTATCAATAACCGGCAATGCCGACACCGGAGGGAGGTTTGTTTTATGCTGCTGTGCCTGGATTGTGAAACCCATACATAAGAGCAGCAGGACGCCGGGAATAGAGTATGTTTTCATCATATTAAAAGCATTTCATCAGGAACGACAGTATTCCCAAGTTCATGATTTTGTTTTCATTGCGTCTGGGTTTGCCTGATATGGCAGTTTCATCTGTAATCTTCTGCTCAGCATATCGAATGAATTCAAAGAGGAAGAGAGTTCACCAGGAAACCTGTGGGTCGCCATATTTTCAGCGTATCGGCTTTCGTATCATACCTCAGCTCAACCGGCTTCTCCTGCCCGGGTTGTAATTCATCCAAGATAACCGATTTCCGTGCGGTTTGGAAAATATAACCCCGTATCGTGTAGCTTGGGATACCGGTTTTCCCCCTGACCACCAGCTTCACATCGCCATTGTTCTTCTGCACCGAGACAATTTCAAGAGGGCAAAGGATTTTTTTCAACACCTCATACGAGGGCTTGGGCTTTAAGTGTATGTCGGCCACTCCATGCACGCGTTGCGGGTAGGAATATGTGAAATCCTCTCCCATGTGGGTGCGGTAATCGTTCAGGCAGAAATATATGGCTCCAGCAATATAAGGTTTGGCGCTGTATATCGAAAACTGTCGTTTCATCTCCACTATGCGGCGCGGATCGCCTCCTTTATGAACGGGTTCACAAAGTCCAAACTCCGAAATCACCAGTCCTTTTCCCGGGTATTCCCGGTGGATACGGTCAAGGGCCGGCGAAACGGAATCGAGGTTCTGGCCGTACCATGTGCTGTAATATTCATTGAACATGAGCACATCGCCGGTTGCAGAGGCATCCGGAGGCACTTTGCCATCACCGGAAAGGGGCGCCTGCAACTGGTTGCTCACATAGTTCACCAGCCTGCTGCTGTCGAGCAACCGCGCATACTGGTAAAGTTCCTTGAGGTAATGGATGTTCACGCTGTCGTGCGAATTGAGTTCATTGCCAATACCCCACGCTATGATGCTGGGATGATTAAACTGACTGGAAGTCATTTCTTCCAGATGCTGCCGGCCCAGGGCCTCCAGGGTATCATTCAGCATGGTTGCCCCACCCCAGTATGGGATCTCTTCCTGCACAAGGATGCCGTGCCGGTCGCACCAGTCGAACACGGCCTCATCCTGCTGCCAGTGAAACCGGGTGTAAATGGCATTCACATTTTTCATCAGCTGCAGGTTCTTTTCTAGTTCATCCTTGGTTTCGGCTGAACCATGACTTAGAGAAGAACCCGGCATCCATTCCACACCCGCCAGTCTTACCGGTTCACCGTTGAGGAGAAACCTGTCACCTGAAAAACCAATCGTTCTGAAGCCAAAAGTACTTGTATATACATCTTCTTCTTTCCCATTATTGATAAGGGTTACCGTGATGTTATACAGGTTGGGTTCATCGAAATTCCACCACTTGATATGTTTAAGCGACAAGGAGTAGGTAAATTCACCTTTGTCCATGATTCCCTTCAGGGTTCCTTTCCAAATGGTTTTGCTGTTTTTTTGATTCTCTTTCCTGATCACTGCCTTGAAGATCGCTCTCCGGTAGCGGTTACTGTCAGGATTCAATAGTGTAATGCAGATCACCGCCCTGCCAGTGCCTGGTTTGCCAAGATCAGGGATCCCGTTCACCTGCAGGTTACCAATGGCAAGGGTATGCGTGGCGATGAGATACACATTCCTGGTTATTCCTCCATCATTGGACCAGTCGTACGATTTCATAAAGGGTATGTTGTTAGGCGAAGGAGAATTATCAGCGCAAACCACAATCTGGTTTTTTTCTCCTGGTTTTATGGCTTTCGTTATATCGGCAAAAAATCGGTTGTATCCTGATCCCCGGTGCTCTGCCACTTTGATGCCGTTCACCCAGACGAGTGCGTCATGGAATACAGCGTCGAACTGCAGGCGAATGGTTTTATTCTGCCACCCGGTAGGAATATCCACGGTTCTCTCATACCAGCCTTTCCCCCAGTATTTTTCAAGGCCCGGCATGGTATTCCATGTGTGCGGGACCGTGACGCCGGTAACCAGCGAAGATGGAATGCCTCCGCTGAACCATTGGTCACTTTCTCCCAGGTTCTGCGAATCTGCTGCAAACTGCCATTCCCCTCCCAGGCTGATCACTTCGCGGGGCGAAGAACTCTTCGGATTACAGGAAAGAATCATGAACGTACAGGAAATCAGTCCTGCCCATAATGCCGTTTTGAATATCTTTTTCATTTTATACCCTTTAAAGAGCATCCGTTATAAAAAGATAAATTTACAACAAATGCGCACCTCCATTTTATTAATTTTGATTACGAAAATGCATTTTTATGAAACATCCATCATCCCTTGATACAAAAATCATGTAGATCATGGATGTTCCACGAGACCTATTAATTAACTAAAATACATACGAGTGAATAAAAAACCTGTCATAGCAGGACTTCGTTCCATCAAGCTCGAGATGATGCCGGGAGAATATTATTGGTGCGCCTGTGGCAAAAGCAAAAATCAGCCTTTTTGTGACGGATCACATCGGGGAACCGGTTTCTTTCCGGTAAAAACAGTGATCACAGAAAAAAAGCTGGTAAAATGGTGCGCCTGCAAGCACACACTGACGCCTCCATTCTGTGATCACTCGCACAGGAACCTTGAAGGGTACACTCCCAAAGAAGAAATGTAAGCCTTTCCCTGTTCCCGCCCGGCTATTGCTTTGTATTCAGGGGATTCTGTGCTTCCCTGTAGAATTCGTCCTGCAGGGTTTTTATCGTATTGTCCTTTTTCATGATGCTGATGAGTTTTGCCAGCTGGTCGGCCTTGTAATTAAGCTGGAAATTGCCAAAATCTGCATTGGCTTTGCCGGCATCGCCTGCATAATGGTTAGGATAACGCGCGAACCACCAGATCCCGGTGTACATGTAAGGAATTTTACTGAGCCGTTTCTGGTTGGCTCCCGACTGGGAGTTGGCTTTGTCGAGTTCCACCAGGTCGGGACGAATGGCCATGACCATGGATGTTTCCGCTTCATCGGCATGATCGCCCTTGTAGGATTTCAGCATGCTTTTGAATTTGGCGGAGTAAGCGGAATCGGGTGCCCACTCAAATACCACCACGGTGTAATCCTTGGGACTTTCAAGCTGCGACATGCAGAAATAATTCAGGAAATCATTGTTTCCACCATGGCCATTTACAATGATGATTTTCTTGAATCCATTTCTCGAAAGTTCATTGAGGGTTTCCTGCAGCATATTCCATATGGTTTCATGGCTGTAAGCAATCACACCGGGCTGATGCCTGGCTTCATTGATCTGTCCCACAAAATAAGGAGGAAAGATCACGGCGTATTCCTTCAGTGCCGCGCGTCTGGCCAATTCCCTGCTTTGAAGTATGTCGCTGCCAATGGGCAACTGCGGTCCATGCTTTTCAATAATTCCCATGGGAAGAAGGCAAACGCCTTCCGATTTGGCAACCGCCTGCACAAAATCAGGGGCAGTGAGTTCTTCCATCTGCACCGAAAGGGTGTGCTGGCTTGATGATGCGGTTTGCGCCATACCCATGGCGCCAATACCCATCATCATGATTAAAGCGAATGTTCTGACAGTTTTCATCGGCATAAATTTAGTTGGTAAATATTGTTACAGATAAGTAGTTGCATTTATTTTCCAGTCAATGCCTGGTAGACCAGTATCCTGTACTTTTCCATGGTTTCGTTATAGGCATAGAAGGGCTGTACGTTCGAATAGATGAGAAATATGAGATCTTCCCTGGGATCGATGAGGTAATCGGTGGCATACATTCCGCCCCATTTGAAAGAACCAATGCTATAGGGCAGTTTTCTGGCGGTTTTTTCGGTCATGACCTGGAATCCGAGTCCAAATTTATCGTCGTTTCCCCACACCTCGCTGTCACCGATCTGATTGGTTGTCATCAGGTCGATGGTTTTCCTGCCCAGAATCTGGTGCCCGTTGAAACTTCCGCCATTGATCAGCATCTGGCAGAATTTTGCATAATCTTCAATGGTACCCACCAGGCCTGCACCACCCGTAAAGTAAGTCTTTGCGCCAGCCACTGGAAAGGTCTGGTTGGAGATATTGGGCGAAACCCTCAGCAGGCTGTCGGGACTTACCTTTTCATACAGGGTAACCAAACGGGACGCCTTGCTTTCAGGCAGGTAAAAATAGCTGTCGGTCATGCCCAGGGGTTCGAAAATATTTTTTTGCAGGTAAGCATCGAGTTTCATGCCTGAAAACAATTCCACCAGGTAACCGGCCACCTCGAGGTTCATTCCATAGCTGAACCGTGTACCCGGATCAAAAAGCAGGGGTTGGCGGGCTATCTTCTTAACCACTTGCCCGATGGTTTCTGCACGAAGCGAATTGTAAATGGGTATGGTGTCCCTGGCAAACAAAGCATTGCCATAGGCAATCCCCGAGGTATGCGAAAGAAGGTTCCGGATAGTGATTTCCCTGGTTGCAGGCCGGGTAGTGTACTTGCCCGTCTTCTCATCGAGGGAAACCAGCACCTGGGGATTCCTGAATTCCGGAATATAAGCCGAAACAGGATCGTCAAGCAGGAACTTGCCTTGCTCATAAAGTTGCATCAGGGCCACAGTGACAATGGCCTTCGACTGCGAGGCAATCCTGAAAATATCATCCCTGCTGACTGCCTCTCTCTTCTCCACATTCTTCCATCCGAATGACTTGAAATAGACTATTCTGGCATGCCGCGCCACCAGGATGACCGCATTAGGCATGATTGACTGGTTCACTTCGTGGCTGAAGAAGCTGTCGATTCGGGCAAGCCGCTCCGACGAAAATCCAATGTCTTCCGTCCGGCCAGCGACCGCAAAGTGCTGCTTATTTTCCGGGCTGTACTGGTCTCCCTTGTATACCGTGGTACAGGATGCAAGGATTAGAAGGAACGTAAAATGAAAGATTAAATTTCTCATGGTTTTATCTGATTTCGTATTGACATATTATTATCAATGCATAATAACGTTAGGAATGGAACCTTTTCATTCGAAATATAGAAATATTTGTACCCATTTGTTCCCTATGCAGCGGCATTTATACCTCTTTTTGCGAAAGTGACCGGCATGGCATAAAAGGATCACGAAACCTATGCAGAAACAGTTTAGCAAAGACCGCATGAAAATAACAGAGAGGCCTGCATGAAAATAGTCTATTCCATACAGGCCTGCAAATCTTCGGGTATAACAATTCCTGTATAGCTAGGAAATTAATGCTGCAGGGCAAACTTAACGGGAATGAAGAAAATCACCCTGACGGGCGTGCCTCCCTGTTTACCTGGTTTCCAGAGAGGGGAGCGGGAGAGAACGCGGATGACTTCCTGGTCCAGATCGGGATGGACGCTTTTCATGATGACTATATTCTGTACACTTCCATCCGTGCCGATCACAAAACCCGCTGTTACGGTACCTTCTATTCCGGCCTCGGCAGCGTCCTGCGGGTATACTACCTGCTTTTTCACCCATTCAGCAAACTTGTCAATTCCCTCTCCCAGAAAGGTGGGCATCTCCTCAACCCTTATAAAACTCTTGCCAAATATACCATTTCCGTCGGTTTCGGGTATGGTTTGCGGAGCGACAAG
>JAKAMP010000543.1 GCA_021812865.1 Bacteroidota bacterium
CAACAAGGAGAATATCAAGGTCAGCCGGGTGGTGAAAATTAAGGTGTGCTTTACCGTTCGAGAAAATTCCATCGTGCAGCCCGGACCAAAAACGGTTTATATACGCATTGCCCGTCCCGATGACCTGGTACTGGCCACATCTAAAGATAACCTGATGCCATTCCAGGGAGAGCAGGTGGTATATTCCGAAAAGAGGGAAATCGATTATGAAAACGCCGATATCGATATGTGCATTTTCTATGATGTAAAGGCGGGTGAGCTGATTGCCGGCAAATATAAGGTTGACCTGTTTACCGACGGAAACCTGATTGGCACTTCCACTTTTGAATTGAAATAAATGCTGCATATCATATCGGTTAACAGCGTTTCCAACTCAAATTAGATTAATTTTACATCAGAGACATAGCTTTTTGTATTGTTTTAGTGGTTAACCCATAAACCGGGATACTGAGGAATCCCGGTTTTTTTATTTACGGAATTTGCCATGCGGAGGCTTGAAGAGGGTTCAAGTTATTCCTTTATAAATGCAGCCGGAAAACCGGTTGTGCAAATATAAATCGTGTACATTTGAAATAAAAGCAATGAAAAACACCGGGGGGATTCCTTCCCTTCTTTTCTTCATGATTATGGCAGGCATTTTATTGGGCGCTCAAAATATGGCAGCCAGAGTCTTTAATGACAGCATACCGGCAGGGCCCAACTTTGACAAGGCCCTGTTCAGGCTGTGGCTTCCCGGTGATCATCAGGCATTGAAAGGTATCCTGGTGCTGGTTCCCGGATCGAACGACGATGGACGGGACCTGTGCCTGGACCCGGTATGGCAAGGCCTGGCAAAGGAGATGCATTTTGCTGTGATGGGCTGCTTTTTTACTGACCGCCCCGGGGGAAACAGCGACATCGAGGCATATGCCGATGCATGGAAGGGCAGCGGACAGGCATTGCTGGATGTACTGAAGAAATTTGCAAGGCAAACCGACGTTAAAACGCTAGGGAATTTACCCCTCGCGTTATGGGGGCATTCGGCTGGAGGACAATTCAATTACGAGTTTGCCTGCTGGAAACCTGAACGGGTATTGGCCTTTGTGGTGAACAAGGGAGGGGTTTATTACACGGCCCTGGCGCCGCAGGAAACAAGGAATGTACCGGGCTTGTTTTTTACCGGAGAGAAGGATATGGTCTTCAGGACCCGCATTATCGAGGGAATTTTTTCAGTGAACAGAAGATTTGGGGCAGTTTGGACCTATGCCATGGAACCCAGCGCCGGGCATGAAGTGGGAGGAACCAAGGCATTGTCGGTTCTGTATTTCAGGCAGGTAGTAGCCCTAAGGCTGGGTGCAAATAACCTGACTGGATCCCTGCATACATTGACAAACGACGACTTTCTGCTGGGAGACCCGGTGCTGAAGGTTTTTGAAAAGGGGAGTAACTGGAAGGAAAAGAGCTATCCCACCTCATGGCTTCCCGGCGCATCTTTTGCTGAAGAATGGCTCCGGTTTATTTCAGGGGTAACAGCTGTTACACGATAGAATATGCTGTATCGACTATTCCCGTTGCTTATGCCATAGCGAAAATAAAAAATCCCCTCGGTTAGGAAGGGATTGATTTTGGCTGAAGGATTATTTGTATAGAGGTCCGTAATTTTTGCAGGCCCTGTAGTCGGAGCCTTCTGTATCCATTCCGAATGCACTCCAGGCGCTTGGACGGAAGATGTCTTTGTCGTCAAGGTTATGCATGGATACCGGGATCCTAAGCATAGAAGCGAGGGTAACCAGGTCGGCACCGATATGTCCATAGCAAAATGCTCCATGGTTAGCGCCCCAGTTGTGCATAACCGAGTACACGTCGCGGAAAGCGCCATGACCGGTAAGGCGGGGAACGAACCAGGTGGTGGGCCAGGTCTGGTCGGTGCGTTCGTTCAAGATTTTGTGGATATCGGCGGGAATCTCGGCCGACCAGCCTTCGGCGAGCTGCAGCACAGGGCCCAGTCCTTTTACCAGATTGATACGGGCCATGGTAACAGGCATTCCTCCCCTGGTGAGGAAGTTCGAAGAATATCCGCCTCCCCTGAAATAGCCCTGGGATGCAGGATACCAGGTGGTAGCGTTTAAGCACTTTTTCACTTCTGCCTCAGTGATTTCCCAGTATGGTTTCATCACCGGCAGCTCACCCTCCCTGCTCTGCTGGCCTGAACCATCTAGGGAAGCAGAGCCTGAGTTGATCAGGTGGATCATGCCTTGGGCTGCCAGTCCGGTAAGCTTTTTGCCCGTGACCCTTTTCACGGCCTCGTGGCTCCAGTATGTGCGTACATCGGCAAATACCTGGGCGGTGTTTGACAGGAGGTGGCCAAAGAGCATGGCAACACCATTGAGACTGTCATTCTCGGTGGCCATAACGAAGGCCTCCCTGATACCGTTCCAGTCGAACGACGAATTGAGGATCGCTTCAGGGAAATCACCGTTCGGCATATGATCGGTCCATTGTCTCTGTCCCTGGAATCCTGCAGCAATGGCATTGTGTCCAAGGGCTTCCTCGCCGAAT
>JAKAMP010000544.1 GCA_021812865.1 Bacteroidota bacterium
CACGAAAATGTTGATTTCCCAAAAGGCTATTGGAGTTCAACCGATACCCTTCATTTCAAGGTACTGGTATCCGATACCCTGAGCCCCTGCAACATTACCCTGTTGATGCGCAATAAGGGTACTTATCCCTTCAGTAACCTTTATATAGTAGTTACCACTCAATCGCCCTCGGGAGCAACCCTTACCGATACCCTAGAATTCATCCTTGCCAGTCCCAGGGGTGAATGGCTGGGCAAAGGCTTTGGCGATATATGGCAGAATGAAAGAAGGTATAAAACAGCCATACGCTTTCCCAATACCGGCATTTATTCATTTTCTGTACGCCAGATCATGCGTCCGGATCAGCTTCCGGGAGTAATGGATTTTGGGCTGAGGATTGACCGGTCAACCCATTAACCTGTTTCGCTGTGGGAAAGAATAAGCTTGCCAAATTTGTTGAAATGGCGACTTTTCCGAACGTCATTCAGCCCGATTACCGAGAATCGTTGTCAAAGGATCATTCCTTGAAGGGAAAGTGGAATGAGGAATTCTTCAGAACTGAAAAGCCCATCACCGTGGAACTGGGGTGTGGAAGGGGAGAATATACAGTAGGACTGGCAAGGCAGTTTCCGGAGAGGCATTTTGTTGGTGCCGATATCAAAGGTGCGCGGATATTCAAGGGCGCGAAAACCGCCCTGGATGAAAACATGAGCAACGTTGCATTTGTTCGCACCCATATTGAAATGATCAACCGGTTTTTCGGGCCTGATGAGATCAGCGAAATCTGGCTTACCTTCCCCGATCCGCAAGAAAAAAACAGGCGCAGGAAAAAGCGGCTTACCGGTTCAAGATTCCTCATGCTTTACAGGCATTTTCTGAAACCCAGCGGCTATGTGAACCTCAAAACGGACAATGCCCTGCTTTTCAACTACACCTTTGCGCTGGTGAAGGAAAACAACTTTCCCGTGCAGGCTGTGACGGACAATCTTTACCAGTCGGACATTGCAGGCATGACATACCATATTCGCACCTATTACGAACAAATGTTCCTCAACGAGGGAAAGAAAATACACTACCTTAAATTCTCAATTCCCGGTCATGAAGAAATCAGGGAACCCGAAGAATTCTGATGATTTTTTCACCAGGGTTTACGAAGTGGCCTCACGTATTCCTTACGGCAGGGTAACGTCCTATGGGGCTATTGCTCGGTACCTCGGTTCTGCCCAATCGGCGCGCATGGTTGGCTGGGCGCTCAACCATTGTTCTTCTTCAAAAACCTATGTGCCTGCCCACCGTGTGGTGAACAGGGAAGGCTTGTTAACCGGGAGCCGGCATTTCGGAACACCTTCAGCCATGCAGCAGCTGCTGGAAAATGAAGGGGTAAGGGTGGAAGAAAACCAGGTCATTGATTTTAGAAAACTGTTCTGGGACCCCCGGCTTGAGGAAAGGAAGAAATATAGGAAAAGAAAAAATAATGGCTAATTTTGCTATTTTAATTTAAATCAAATAAAATTACGGAAGTGGACAGGGATCAAATCATAGAAATACTCGGAACCATTGTTCATCCCGAAACCGGGAAACCTATTACGCAGATGGGGTTGGTTAATGATGTGGGATTTGATGACCAGGGTGTGGTGGTAATCCTGCAAACCCCTAAGGCAACCGACCCGCTGATCAATTCGGTGAAAAAGGCTTGCATCAGGGCAATCCAGGCACAGGCAGGCGAGGGCACTGAGGTGAGGGTGGAAGTGGTTGTTCCTGATCCTGGAAAAACAGGCAAAAAGGTAGAAGACGAAATGTTGCCGGGAGTTAAAAATATCGTGGCCATTGCTTCCGGAAAGGGAGGCGTAGGAAAGTCAACCGTTTCGGTAAACCTGGCTGTAGCGCTTGCCCGAAAAGGGTACCGGGTAGGTTTACTGGACGCTGATGTATACGGTCCATCCATTCCCAAGATGTTCGATACTGAAAGTCTCCGTCCAGCTGTGCGTATGGACAACGGCAAGGAACTGATCGTCCCCATCGAAAAATACGGGGTAAAGCTGCTTTCCGTAGGATATTTCATCAATCCCGGTGATGCCATGATATGGAGAGGCCCTATGGCAACAAGCGCACTCAGGCAGTTTCTGCAGCAGGGCGACTGGGGTGAACTCGATTTTCTCCTGCTTGATCTTCCTCCCGGAACCGGCGATGTGCACCTTACCATGGTACAGGAAATGCCCGTTACCGGGGCCGTGATTATCAGCACCCCGCAGGCTGTGGCGCTGGCCGATGCAGTGAAAGGGATCAGCATGTTCGAGAGTGACAAGATCAATGTTCCCATTCTCGGGCTGGTGGAAAACATGTCGTGGTTTACCCCGGCTGAGCTTCCACAGAATAAATATTACATCTTTGGCAAGAACGGGTGCAAACAGCTGGCCGAGAAAATGAAAGTTCCCCTGCTGGGACAGATACCCATTGTGCAGAGCATTTGCGAAGACGGCGATGCAGGAACGCCCTCGGTTTTACAGGAATCCACCCTGCCTGGCAAAGCCTTTGCCGAGCTAGCGGATAAATTCAT
>JAKAMP010000545.1 GCA_021812865.1 Bacteroidota bacterium
TCCTGAAATAGGACAGATGATGCACCTGCTGCATCAATACTGCGGCGGCCTTTACGGATTTGTATCTTCCCATGCTGCCGACACATTTTCGCTGGCCATGTTTCTGTCATTGGTCATCCGCTCCCGCTGGTTTACCGTTTGCATGGTTGGCTGGGCATCCTTGGTTTCCTATAGCCGCATCTACCTGGGGGTCCACTTCCCGGGCGACATCATGGGCGGAGCCCTGCTGGGCAGTCTCATTGCATACCTGGTGTACCTGCTTTACCTTCGCATTCTTTCTAAAGAAAATAAGCCCGGGTAATGAGAGGGATTCTCAGCAACAGCCATGATCCGGCATTTAACCTTGCCACTGAAGAATACCTGCTGAAAGACTATCCTTCGGACTGCTTCATGTTATACCGGAACACCCTAAGCATCATTGTGGGGAAGCATCAAAATGCCATGGCGGAAATAAACTTCCGCTATGCACTTGAACATCAAATCCCTGTAGTCAGAAGGCTTTCGGGTGGAGGTACCGTTTTTCACGATACCGGGAACCTCAATTTCTGCTTCATTCAATCGGGCAAAGCAGGCAGGCTGGTCGATTTCAGAAAATTTCTTATGCCTGTACTCGAATTGCTGCATGAAATGGGCCTCCCTGTCGAATACGGAGGCAGAAATGATCTTATTCTCGAAGGAAAAAAAATTTCGGGAAATGCTGAACATATATATCACAATCGCACCCTGCACCACGGCACCCTGTTGTTTTCATCGGATCTTGGTATGCTTGAACAGGCAATTCAGGTAAGTCCGGAAAAATACAGGGATAAAGCAGTGCAGTCGGTCCGTTCAAAAGTGACGAACATTGCCCCTTACCTGGCTGAACCCTTAACCATAGAAGCCTTCGGGAATTACATTTTCAGTGGACTCGCCCGAAAATTCGGGATCATTGCTGCGACTTCCCTTGATAATAATGAACGTGAAAAGATAGAACAACTCGCAGCCGCAAAATACCGCAGCTGGGAGTGGAACTTTGGTTATTCGCCCGCTTTTGACTATCAGCTAAACCTAAAGCGCGGCGAGCGATCTTTTCAGATGAGAATCGGGGTAAACAATGGCATCATCGTGCAAGTTGAAACCAAGGCAGAAAATAACCTGGAAAACCTGATTCAGCCCATTCTCCTGGGCAAAAATTTCAGGGAAGATTTTATTCTAAAAACCTTAACAGATCAGTTCCCGGATTGCCAGGTGATTGAATAAAAAAACTTCAGCTTTCAAATGCAGCTTTTTATGGTATTCTTTACGGACATTATCTCTTCTTTTTTTCCTTCTCCTGGGCCTCCTGTAATTTTTTCTGCACTTCCTCACTGGGTTTCTCAAAACCATATGCTATGCCCATCATATTGTATCCGGGAATTTCACCAAAGCCTCCCACAGCTTCAGCTTTTGTGATGAGGATGATATTGGCGCCCATATTGGCAGCCTTTTTTTGGAGTCTGATGGTAGCGCTTCTCCTTGCAGCTTTCGGGCTCCGGGCATCGGAGGTGGAACTGGCTTCCACTATTCCATATTCAAATAATCCATCCACATCATCCTTTTTTTCAGTAACCAGTACAGCCTCCCACTGGTTATCGTTGATCATCTGAAGCACCGGCTTATTGAAAATATCCAGATTGCCGCTCTTATACCTGATCTTCTCTATCTGCTTGCGCTCAATGGTACGAGTTTGCGTTTCCCCGGGAACCCTGTAAGTCACATCAGTAGCCGATACATTGAGAACATCCACAGCCAGTTTCTTCCCGCCAAGCCTGATAATCGTATCGACTGGAGCCACAGTTGATGCTCCCTGCTGTGCAAATGCAGAAACATATAAAAGGCCAAGACCAAGGAAAAGGACAATTTTCTTCATAAGGCAGAATGTAATTTTTGGTTATCCAAAATGCCTATGAATCCTATGGGCAAAATTACGAATTTTCTCCCCAAGGGTTTCAAAAATTGTACCAAACCCAGTTCAATTATTTCCATTTGCAACGAAAAAGAGCCCGAGTGAAGCCAGCGCCAGGTAGGCCATGCCTGAAAGTCTCAGCCCTTCGTGCTGGAATATGAAAATTTCATACACTGAAAGACCAAAAAGAAATATTCCGGCAAGGATGGTCATCCAGGGTTTGGCAAATAAACCTCCGGCAATGACCATCAGGGCAATGACCACAAAAATCACAGCCATAATGAATCCGGGATGGGTCAACTGCAGGTCTTTCAGATCAAACCAATACATTTGCAAAATAAGCAACAGGGTTGAGATTCTGAGCAACCAGATTGACAAAGGCAACAAGGCTTTTACAGGTTTCATAAGCAAAGAATTAAGGAATTCCGGTAATACAATGCAAGGTTCAAAGTTAGTTTTGCAAAATAAATTTTTCCAAGCTAATTTTTCAGTGTTTTTTACGATTATCTCGAAGACTTATGAAGCCAGAATGGTTAATCCCTGGATATGTGTCTATTACTATATGGCTATGGCGTATTACAGCCCTGCCCCTGGTTTTCCTGGTAACCAGC
>JAKAMP010000546.1 GCA_021812865.1 Bacteroidota bacterium
ATCAGGATTCGTGGTATTTCATCCTTCAGTGCCCCCCAGGGACCTTTATACGTGGTCGATGGAATTATTGGAGGCAATTATGATCCGAATGATGTTGAAAATGTTACCGTGTTGAAAGATGCCGGCGCAACAGCCATGTATGGCGCGCAGGCCAACGGTGGTGTAATTGTTATTACAACAAAGAAAGGGAAAAGCGAAAAGCCTCAGTTCGAATTCAAAGCAGCGGTTGGATTCCGGGATGCTGATCACGGACACGTAAAAATGATGGACAGCAAAACCCTTTACGATTATCAGCGGGAATTCTTCAGAGACCCCGTATTTTTTGTTGTCGATGACCGTAAGTTTAAAGCTGCCAGGCCCAGCTCTATTCTCGACGTCAATACCAACTGGCTGGCAGAAACCTTCAAAAGGGCTCCCGTACAGAAGTATTACCTCTCTACCTCAGGAATGAGCGGGAAACTCCAATACTATATTAGTGGTAGCTATTATGATGAAGAAGGTACTTTTATCAATACGAATTTTAAAAACGTAAATGTCAGGGCTAACACCACATACCGGTTCAGCGACAGGGTCACCCTGAGCAATAACATCAACCTGAGCGGTTCTAAAACCAGGGGGGCGGATTATATGAACCTTTATTACTCATACGTAAGCATGCCCTGGGATAATCCCTATGATGCCAATGGCAACCCCCGCAGCTTCAAAACAGCCGATGGGATTTGGTCAAAAGACAAAATCAACCCCATCTTTGCCGCCGAAAATTCAGAATTGAGCAACAAGGGTTTCAATCTTGATTATGACCTTGACCTGAATATTAAGATTCTACCATGGTTAACTTTCACTACTACCAACAGGGTAAGTGCCTATACTTCCATGGATTATGCATGGTATGCTGCCAATTGCGATAACCTGTCTTATTATGGCACCGGCTATGTGAGTTCCACGAGCAACTTCAGTTATGATGGCATCTCTACCGACCTGTTCAAATTTGATTATGAGACTGGCGCACATTCATTCAGCGGATTGGTGGGTGTTGAAGTAGGTGGTAGCAAAATGGACTTTATTTCAGGCTCAGGAACGGGCGTGCCCGAGGGATTAAAAGTTCCCTCCGTGGCTTCGGCCAATTTTAGGATTGCCGGTGCGCCAGGTTCCAGTGTATCCAGATCGTTCATTTCCCAACTCAACTATAATTATAAGAACACGTATTTTCTCTCGGGTTCCTATCGTATAGACCAGTCCTCACTTTTTGCCCCGAACAAAAAAACAGCAATGTTCCCCAGCATATCGGCTGCGTGGTTGCTTTCAAACGAGGAATTTCTTAAAGGCAGCACCGCCATTAATAACCTTAAACTGAAAACCAGTTGGGGTAAAACCGGGATGAAGGATATCGGTCCAAATCAGTGGATTGAAAAGTTTGCCTATACTACTCAATACGATGGAAGGTCTGCTGCAGTGCCTGAACAGATGGCCAATCCGAACCTAACCTGGGAACAGACCAGCCAGTTCAATATTGGTGCGGAACTGGGTCTCTGGAAGCGCATTGACCTGGAGGTGAACTTCTACAGGAATCTTACGAATAACCTGCTTGTTTACAGGTCTCTGCCTCCTTCAAGCGGATTCTCTGCACAATGGCAGAATATAGGTAAGGATATGAATAGGGGGCTTGAAATCAGTCTGTCAACAACGAATATAATGGCCGGTGATTTCAAATGGACTACCGATTTTACCTTTGGTTATAACAAAAATGAGCTGTCCGGTTTTGGCGGTGACACGATTTATAACATGAATTCCTATGGAATTACACAGATATATCATAACGGCGCCTCTTTGTATAACTGGTATGCCAAGGAGTATTACGGCATTGACCCGGCAAATGGTTCCATGCTCTGGGTGGCTAATGATGGTTCCACTACACATAATTATCAGGATGCCCGTTCCATAGAGTATGGCACGCCTATCCCAAAATTTGAGGGTGGGTTCACCACGCACTTTTCATACAAAGGGCTTAGCCTGAATGCCAACCTGGCTTATGTATATGGAAACAAAATCTATAATTATTTCAGAAGGTATGTGGACCATGACCTGGTGGAAACCCAGTTCAATGTGATGATGCCCCGATCGGACTACAGGCTCTGGCAGAAGCCCGGCGATATTGCCACCAAACCGCTTCCGCAGAACGCCAGGAACTCCTTCGATCCTTCCACCCGCTTCATTGAAGATGGCAGCTATGCGAAGATCAGGAATATCACCCTTAGCTACGAATTGCCTGCACCGCTGGTATCGAAAATGAAACTGACCGGACTTACCGTCTCTCTTTCTGCCGATAATCCGTTTACCTTTACCAAATTCTGGGGTCAGGATCCCGAAGTGTCCATCAATCCACAGAACGGTTTACCGGGATATGCCGAATTCAAATACCCCAACAACAAGCAGTATTTAGTGAGTGTGAATATTCGTTTCTAACAGAAAAAGCAATATCTTATGAAAAAGATAACCTTATATAGTGCTCTTTTGCTGTCCCTGGTTGGTTTAAGC
>JAKAMP010000547.1 GCA_021812865.1 Bacteroidota bacterium
TCATCCATTTCCGGCAACGGCGAGGTTATTCTGATTGGGTCGAAGCAAAAATCAGCTGCTTTTAAGTTTCCCGGTTTTGCAGCTATACAGTCCGAAGTTAACTCTCTGGACAGCGGGCAGTATAATATCATATCCTGGCAACAAGGCAGGACCAAATACCTTTTCATCTGTGGAGGGGACGACCAGGGCACGCTTTACGGGGCATACCGCTTTGCAGAAACCATGGGAGTGAGGTTCTACCTGCATGGAGATGTGCTTCCCGATGAACAGATCAGGTATACTATTCCCCAGATCAATATTACCGGCAAGCCTTTGTTTGCGATACGCGGCATACAGCCATTCCATGATTTTCCTGAAGGTCCCGACTGGTGGAACATCAATGAATACAAGGCCATCATTGCCCAGCTGCCCAAAATGGGCATGAATTTCATAGGACTGCATACCTATCCGGAGAATGGTCCCAATGCTGAGCCTACCGTTTGGATTGGAGAAGAGTCCGATATGGGTAGGGGTGAGGATGTCCTGCACAGTTATCCTTCCAGCTACCAGAATACCCTCAGGGGCAACTGGGGCTATAAGGCGGCGAGTACAGGTGATTTTCATTATGGCAGCCGACTGCTTTTCGAAACCGATCATTATGGCCCGGATGTTATGAACGGATTGATGCCTGCGCCAGCAGAAGAGACTGACAACAATGCCCTGTTCATGAGAACGGGCGGAATGTTGAATGAAGCTTTCAGTTTTGCCCACATACTTAGTGTGAAAACTTGTGTAGGAACCGAAACTCCGCTTGTGGTTCCTGCCGATGTGAAAGACAGGCTTCGAAAAGAGAAAAAAGATCCTTCCGATCCGAAAGTAATCCGTGCCCTTTATGAAGGTATTTTCAGCCGGATAAAACAGGCCTATCCGGTTGATTATTACTGGTTATGGACTCCGGAGAGCTGGACCTGGGAAAACGTAACGGAAAAGGCCGTACGTGCCACCGAAGCCGATATGAAGCTTGCAATGGAAGCAGCGGCCAGCGTGAAAACTCCCTTCACTATTGCGACCTGCGGGTGGGTGCTGGGACCTCCACAGGATCCTGCCCGTTTTGACATGGGTTTGCCAAAAAATGTACCCTTCAGCTGCATCAACCGATATGTGGGTTTTGCCCGGGTTGAACCGTCGTTTGCCAATATTCACAACCGCCCGAAATGGGCTATCCCCTGGCTGGAGGATGATCCGGGCCTGACCTCACCCCAGCTATGGGCTGGCAGAATGAGACGGGATGCTGCAGATGCACTTAAATTTGGTTGCAGCGGACTGCTCGGGATTCACTGGAGAACGCAGATCATCGGACCTAATATTTCCGCGCTTGCAAAATCTGCCTGGACGCAAGATGGATGGAACCAGGCTTCATATCCGGATTCTCTGCGGGATATGCCCGTAAGCGATTTCTATCGTGATTGGGCTGTTGCCCAGTTTGGTACTGATGCAGGCGATTCCATAGCTTCCGTTTTTATAAAACTCGATGGAGGTCCCGCATACAATCCGAAGGCAGGCAAAGATTATGAGGCGAACCTTTACCGTCCCTGCACATGGATTGGAGGTCCCGGCGGAATCAAAATCAATAAGGAACCCTGGTCTGCAGTTAGTCATCATTACGATTTCATAAACGGTCTGGAAAAATGGAAAAATAAGGTGGAGGGGCCTCTTGCGCGGGAGCGGTTCAACTACTGGATGGCAATTTTTCGGTATAGCCGTGACATGGCCCATTTGGGTTGTCTTTTCGGTGAGATTGAAAATACAATGGCGAATTGCACAAAACTCAAAGATGCCGGCGAAAAGAAGCAGCTGGTTGAAAAAAGGGCTATTCCTGCCCGAATAGAAGCGAACAGGATATGGGGAAACATGGAAACCAGCCTTCTGTCCGCGCTCGGAACGACGGGCGAAATAGGTACCGTGGCCAATCTTGAGCAGCACAACTTCTTTATGCTTAACCTGCTGCAGAAGTATGACAGCCTCATGGTTCGCATTTCCGGTCATGACCTTTCTGCTGAATCAATACCGTGGAAAGATTACCGGGGACCTGAAAGGATAATTGTGCCTGCAGTCCGAACTTTGCTGGAAAAAGGAGAAGGCTTATCCATGAAGGTAATTATACTTGAAAACAGCGTTGCAGCTAATGCCGTGCTCTACTGGAGGCCTATTGGAAAAGGGACCTTCAGGGAAACAAAACTGATCCATCTCAGCAGGGGCGTGTACGCTGTGCATTTGAAGCAGGAAGAACTCAATAACCTGGATTTTGAATATTATATAAAAGCCGGAACACCTTCCGGAAAAACCCTCCGGTATCCCGCCTCTGCGCCGAAGATAAACCAAACGGTACTGTTTATCACTGATCCTGTTAAACCATAATGCATTTTTCAACCTTTTAACACCATGAAAATGAGATTAAAACCCGTTCATTCCCTTTTCCTGTTTATGTGGATTGTTTCCCTCGTCATTTCATGTAAGCCTAAGCAGGCCGAGCCTGTGTCCCTGTTTATCCAGG
>JAKAMP010000033.1 GCA_021812865.1 Bacteroidota bacterium
CTGCATGTGGGCATCGTATACCTGGTTATTGCACGGCTGCTTACTTTCGGGGCCAGAAACAGGTTTCTGAAAATACCTTTCCTCATCCTGCAAATCGGTTTTCTTTGGTTTTATGCATTTCTTACCGGTCTTTCGCCTGCCGTGAACAGGGCAGCGGCCATGTTTTCGTTTCTTGCCGTGGGAAAATCCCTTAAACGGCAGGCCGGAACTACCAATGTGCTATCTGGTTCCGCACTCATCCTGCTGCTCGTAAATCCTTTCGTGATATTCGATATCGGGTTCCAGTTGTCCTACCTTGCCGTGTTCTTTATTTCTGTGCTTCAACCGCTAATTTACGGCCTGTTTGAAATTAAAAACTATATGGCTGACCAGGTTTGGAAGCTGATCGCCCTTTCCCTTGCGGCCCAGGCCGGTACATTTCCTCTAAGCGTAATGTATTTCAACCAATTCCCCAATTATTTTCTTGTGACAAACCTGGTGGTGGTTCCATTGGCCGCAATCATCCTTTACCTGTCCATAGCCATGCTGGTGTTCTCCTGGATTCCCCTGCTTGGACCGCTACTGGCATTTTTTCTCCGTTATTCCTTGAAGGGTATGATCTGGTCGGTTGAAGCCATAGAGAACCTACCTTATTCGGTGATGCATAATATCCATTTATCGGGTTTGCAGGTAATATGGCTATACCTGTTACTTCTCCTGTTTGTGCTTGCTTTCACCTACCGCCGCAAATGGTTCCTGATTGCCGGGCTGGCCGGATTCAGCATCCTTCTCGTGTCTGCAACGGTATTGAAAATTCATTCTTACGCCCGTGAAACTTTCACCGTTTTTAACCGGCAGTCTTCATCCACCATAATGTTTACTTCACATGGGGCCGGGTATGTATTCTTCACAGGGAATGCGATGCCCGAAGCAGCAAGATATACAAAACCCTACGCCGGGGAACTGGGGCTGAGGAAACTTTCCCTGATTAACATGGATACCCTGCATGCAGGTAGTTCCTATTTTCTGCCAGGGCTTAGTTTTTCTGCCCTCTCAAAAGGAGCCGTTCTTTTCCAGGATCAAAGTTGCACAGTAGTGTACCTGCATGGAGGAGGAGGGGCAGAGAGCAATTTCAGAATGGATGCCCCGGTTGATTATGTAATCATTGGGAAAGGCTTCATCCGGTCGAAAACACGTCCGCTGTTTGCTTCCTCTCCGCGTGCAGTCATTATTGACTCATCGGTTCCACCCTGGGAGGCAGAGCCCCGTTCCGGTGAATTGCCCGGATGGATCAAAAATCCCTACCGTGTTGCTTTAAAGGGCGCTTTTTCTGTGGAAAACCGTTCTTTCTCCGCCTTGCGACAGGCAGATATTGAATAATTCGATGTAAATTCGCAATCTGGTAAAAATTTTCAACATGAAAATCATAATTGCCGGAGCCGGAGATGTAGGTATACACCTGGCAAAGATGCTCAGCACAGAGGCCCATGATCTCACGGTGATGGATACGGATGAGGAGCACCTGAGGAGGGTGGGAGCCACCTGCGATGTGCTTACCCTGCATGGTTCTTCGAGTTCCATTAGCCTGCTCAAGGATGCGAATGTGCACAAGGCCGACCTGTTCCTGGGGGTTACCTCCTCGGAAGAGGTGAATATCACTTCGGCTATTCTTGCCAAAAATCTTGGCGCCAAACAAACCATTGCCCGTATTGATAAACTGGAGTACCTGCAGCCCAAAAACAGGGATATTTTTATGGGGCTTGGAATTGACTATATGTTTTACCCTGAGCTTATTGCTGCCAAGGAAGTCATTGGCCTGCTGCAATCGGGTGGAACCAATGATATTGTGGATTTTGCAGGAGGAAAACTATCCCTGCTGGCGGTAAGGATAAGCGAAACAGCCCCCATTCTCAACAAGAGCGTGAACGAGTTTACTCATAGCTTTGAAAACATTGAGTTCAGGGCCGTTGCCATCATCCGGAACAGGACAACCATCATACCCAACGGGGAAGATAAGTTTTTTCTGAACGACCTGGTATATGTGATCACCAACAAGGCAGGGGTTGAGGAGATCATGCGCCATACCGGTATTGAAAAGTACGAGATCAATAATATCATGATCCTTGGAGGAAGCCGCATTGGCAAGAACATTGCCCTGGAAATGGGCGATGACCATATGGTGAAACTCATCGAAATTGACCGCACCAAGAGCTATACCTTGTCCAATGAGTTGCACCGTGCCCTGGTGATCAATGCTGACGGGCGAAGCAGGGACCTGTTGATACAGGAGGGACTGCCCAAAATGGATGCCTTTATAGCCGTATCAGGGAATTCAGAGACCAATATTCTTTCGTGTATGCTGGCCAAGTCGGTGGGCGTGAAAAAGGCCATTGCAGAAGTGGAGAACCTCGATTACATCAACCTGGCAGAGGATATGGGCATCGATGCCATTATCAATAAGAAGCTGACCACGGCAAGCCGTATTTTCCGGTTTACGATGAGCGAAGAGGTGTCGTCAATCAAATGTCTGGCAGGTACTGATGCGGAAGTGTTTGAATTTGAGGTAAAACCATACAGTAAGGTAACGAGGGGAACGCTCAGGGAGATCGATTTTCCAAAGGCGTCAATTGTGGGCGGCGTAATCCGGGGGAAGAACAGTTTCATTGCCACCGGAGATACCGAAATCAGGGCATACGACCGTGTTGTAGTCTTTGCACTTCCTTCGGCGATTGATAAAGTGGGCAAATACTTTTCATGATAGTTTACAGAACCGGCAAGCTGGGTCCTTCTCTTACAATCACAGGCTCCTCTCCTGTGCAGTCGATTACGGTAGAGGCAATATTACTGCCGTAGCCTCCATCCACCACAATATCGACTTTGTCGCCGTATTTTTCATGAATAAGCTCCGGATCGGTGGTATATTCGATTACCTCATCTTCATCGTGAACCGATGTGGTTAACAATGGGTTACCCAGGGCGCGGACGATTTCCAGTACCACCGGATTATCGGGGACCCTGATCCCGATGGTTTTTTTCTTTCCCTTGAATATTTTTGGCACGTTCTGGTTGGCTGGTAGGATGAAAGTGTACGGCCCGGGGAGGTTTTTCTTCATCAGCTTGAAAACATTCTTGTCGATTTGTTTTACAAAATCGGAGATATGGCTAAGGTCTGAAAAGATGAATGAAAATTCGGCCCGCTCAAGTTTTGTGCCTTTGATGGCTGCCACTCTTTCGGCTGCCTTGTGGCTGTATATGTCGCAGCCCAGTCCATAAACCGTATCGGTAGGAAATACGGCCACTCCTCCTGCTTTCAAAGTATTCACCACCAGGTCGACCTGGCGCGGATTCGGGTTCTCAGAGTAAATCTTAACTAACATACATTAAAAAACAAGGAACGAAGGTAGTCATTTACCCGTTATCCCGTCTTTCCGATCAAGGTTTTCGTTTTCTTCCTTGTATTTTGGATCGTTCCAGGGGACACCTATGTCATCATCTTCATCTTCGGACTCCCAGGAATAAATCTCCTTTTGTGGCCCGAATTTCCTGTAGAAAATGGCAAGCATCACACCCGAAACAGATCCATATATGTGCGATTCAAAAGAAATGGTCTCATCCAGGGGAAATAAACCCCAAATCAATCCGCCGTACAGGAATACCACGAGGAGAGAAATTGCCACCAGTTGCGGATATCGTCTGATGATACCGCTAAGGAAAAGAAAAGCGGCAAAACTGTATACCAGTCCGCTTGCCCCAATATGGTATGCCTCCCTCGCCCCGAGCCATGTCCATAGGCCTGTGAGCAGATAGCTAAGCAAAAATACCTGCATAGCTACTTCGCGATAAAAATAGAAAATGGCTGTAAGCAGCAGGAAAACAGGTACTGAATTATCAATCAGGTGGTTGAGATTGGCATGAACCAGGGGGCCGGTGAGTATTCCGAGGAGTCCGTGGAGGCTGTGAGGATAGATGCCCAGGGTGTAAAAGTCGCTTCCCGACATGACTTCGGTGAATTTGACAAGCCATAGCAGGATCACAAACAAGAAAGGGATAACCATACTCCTATGGAATTTTTCTTTTTCCTGGCTGAGATCGGTGGTTGTTGTCAAAGGGATTGGGTCATAATGAGGACAAAGGTATAAAAAGCCGGGTATCTTTTATGTACGGAGGATCAGGGCGGAAAATTAAAAAGACCGGCGGGCGGCCGGTCTTTTCAGATTTAGTCGATTGGAGATTATGCTTTGGGTCTTAATTTTCTGACCTGTGCGCCTGCCTGCCAGAATTCCGATTCGCGCATTTCTTTGAGTTCGGCATTGAGCCCCTGCTTGTAGTTAGCAGCGCCGGTTGATTCGAGCACGCGAGTTGTTTCGGCGCCCGATTTTACTGCCTGGTATAGATTTTTGAATACGGGCATCACGGCGTCCCTGAATTTGGGTTTCCAGTCCAACGCGCCTCTCTGGGCGGTAGCGCTGCAGTTGGAATACATCCAATCCATTCCATTCTCATCTACAAGACGGATCAGGCTCTGGGTAAGTTCTTCCACGGTTTCGTTAAAGGCTTCGCTCGGAGAATGGCCGTTATCGCGGAGCACCTTGTACTGGGCTTCCATGATGCCTGCCAGTGCGCCCATCAGCACGCCGCGCTCACCGGTGAGATCGCTGTACACTTCCTGTTCAAAAGTGGTGGGGAACAGGTAGCCTGAACCGATGGCAATACCTATGGCGAGTGTTCTTTCCCTGGCTCTGCCTGTAGCGTCCTGGAATATGGCGTAGCTGGAATTGATGCCACTGCCGGCAAGGAAGTTACGCCTTACGCTGGTACCCGATCCTTTAGGCGCAACGAGGATTACGTCTACGTCGGCCGCGGGAACCACACCGGTCTGGTTCTTGTAAGTGATGGAAAACCCATGTGAGAAATATAATGCATCCCCTTTTTTGAGATGGGCTTTGAGCTTGGGCCATAATGCCCGCTGGGCAGCATCGGAAACCAGGTACTGGATGATGGTACCTTTTTCGGCGGCCTCTTCTACCGGGAATAAGGTTTCCCCGGGAACCCAGCCGTCTTTCACGGCCTTGTCCCAGTCTTCCTTGAATTCCGGAGCCTGGCCAATGATCACTTTGAAACCATTGTCGCGCATGTTAAGCGACTGTGCAGGTCCCTGCACGCCATAACCGATGACCACGATTGTTTCGTTTTTTAATACTTCCCTGGCTTTCGAAACCGGGAATTCTTCACGGGTCACTACATCTTCAATGACTCCGCCAAAATTGATTTTTGCCATAGTATAGTAATTGATTAGTTTTCCATGAGTTTGTCTATTTCTTTAAGATATGCGGTAAGGTGTTCCTTGTCCGACTTGGTAATGGCAATTCTGCCCGACCGGGTGAACTGCAGTACACCGAATTCATCGAGTTCATGGAAAAGTCGGGTGGTTTCATCCTTGTGCCCCGTTTTTTCGATTACCGTATAGGTAGGGGTGAGTTCCAGAATACGCGCGTTGTGATTACGTATAAGCGATTCGAACTTGTTGCTCAATGTGAGGGCCTCGGTTTTGACCTTGTACAGGGCGATTTCCTGGTGTATCACTTCATCTTCGGTAAGATAAAAACATTTGAGCACTTCCATGAGTTTTTCAATCTGTTTAACCACCTTTTCCACCAGTTCCTGTGTGGTATGTACCACAATGGTAAACTTATGTACGCCTTCAATTGCCGATTCTCCTACAGTGAGGCTCTCGATGTTCAGGTGCCGGCGAGTAAATATGATGGTTATCCGGTTCAGCAAACCAATATGGTTTTCTGAAAATGCGGTAATGGTGAAATCCTGTTCCATGTCAATTGAATTATGATTTGTTTTCGAGTATCATTTCTGAAACGGCAGCTCCGGTCGGCACCATAGGGAATACGTTGCCTTCTTTTTCAACCACAACCTCGAGCAGGAAGGGACCATTATGTTCAAGCATCTTGTTGATGGAGGCATTCAGTTCGCTTCTCTCGGTAACCTTGGTGGCTTCGATGCGGAACCCTTCAGCCAGTTTCATGAAGTCGGGGTTGGTGAGCTCGGTGAAAGAGTACCGTTTATCGAAAAATAGTTCCTGCCATTGGCGTACCATGCCGAGGTAATTATTATTGAGCAGCACGATCTTCACTGCAGCTCCTGTCTGGTAAACGGTTCCCAGTTCCTGCATGGTCATCTGAAATCCGCCGTCGCCCACAATACCGATAACAGTGCGGTCGGGACGCCCAATTTTGGCGCCCAGGGCAGCAGGTATACCAAAGCCCATGGTGCCCAGTCCGCCTGAGGTAACAATGCTGCGCGACTGGTTGAATTTGAAATAGCGGGCGCCCATCATCTGATGCTGACCAACATCGGTCACAAGAATGGCCTCACCGTTTGTTTTTTCAGTAAGAAGGTTGATCACTTCACCCATGGTCAGGCCTTTTTTCTCCGGGTGAACGGCATGTTTGATCACTTTCTCGAACTCAACCTTGCTGCACTCCCTGAATTCCCCGATCCATTCGGCATGTTTGGCCGATTTGATCTTCTTCGTCAGCAGCGGAAGGGTATCTTTTACGTTACCCAGCACGGCTACATCGGCTTTTACATTCTTGTTCACCTCGGCAGGATCAATTTCCAGGTGAATCATCTTGGCCTGGCGGGCATATTTTTTCAGGTCGCTGGTTACCCGGTCGTCAAACCTCATCCCGATGGCGATCAATACATCGCATTCGTTGGTTTTGATGTTGGGGGCATAGTTGCCATGCATACCCAGCATACCCATGTTGAGCGGGTGACTGGTGGGAAGGGCCGACAGTCCCAGCAAGGTCCAGGCGGCAGGAATATCGGCCTTTTCCAGAAAAGCCTGCAGTTCCTTTTCGGCTGAGCCAAGCAGAATACCCTGACCGATCAGGGCAAAAGGTTTCTTCGCCTGGTTAATGATGTTGGCTGCGGCATCGATGGCCGAGGGCTCCAGGGGAGGCTCAGGCCTGTAACTGCGGATAAAATTGCAGCGTGTATATTCATAGTCCAGTTCACCAAACTGTGCATTCTTGGCGATGTCGATCAGTACAGGTCCGGGCCTGCCTGAGCTCGCAATATAATAGGCCTTTGCAATGGCATCCGGAATTTCTTCAGGCGCATTAACCTGTATATTCCACTTGGTTATGGGCATGGTGATACCTACCACGTCGGTTTCCTGGAAAGCGTCTGAACCGAGAAGAGCAGCGCTCACCTGGCCAGAGATACACACGAGTGGGGTGGAGTCGATCATGGCGTCGGCAAGCCCGGTGGTAAGATTGGTGGCGCCGGGCCCCGAGGTGACAATCACCGTTCCTACTTTTCCTGTTACCCGTGCATAGCCCTGGGCTGCATGAATGGCGCCCTGTTCATGACGAACCAGTACATGGTTAAATTTGTCACGGAAATCATATAGGGCATCATATACCGGCATGATGGCTCCGCCAGGGAAGCCGAATATGGTATCCACATTTTCATGCATCAGCGATCTGATCACGGCTTCTGATCCAGTGATTCTCATTTTTGCCTTTGTTTTTTTCTCTGTCATGGCAGGAATCGTTTGTGTTTCCATTGTTTGTCTATTTTAACTGTCGTACTGCACCCTTGTCGGCCGAGCTTACCATGCTCGCATAGGCCTGCAGCGCCTGCGATATTTGGCGTTTACGGTGACGGGGAGTATAAGCTTCGCCTTTTCTGGCTTCTTCTTCCTTCTTTCTTTCGGCCATTTCCTGTTCGCTCACTAAAAGCTTTATGGAGCGTGAGGGTATATCAATTTCTATTTCGTCGCCGTTCTGAACCAGGGCAATTTCACCTCCGGCAGCGGCTTCGGGTGATATGTGGCCGATGGATAAGCCCGATGTGCCGCCGGAAAATCTTCCGTCGGTGATCAGTGCACAGGCGGCGCCCAGTTTCTTTGATTTAATATAGGAAGTAGGATAGAGCATTTCCTGCATGCCTGGTCCGCCTTTGGGTCCTTCCTGGGTAATCACCACCACGTCGCCCGCTTTTACTTTATCGGCAAGTATTCCGTCATTTGCATCTTCCTGTGACTCAAATACTACTGCCCTGCCTTTGAAATGAAAAAGCGAGGGATCCACGCCTGCAGTCTTGATAATGCAGCCGTTCCGTGCAATGTTGCCATAGAGCACAGCCAGCCCGCCATCCCTGAAGTAGCAGTGCTTAAGGTCACGGATGCAGCCGTTGGTTCTGTCGGTATCAAGCAACTGGTAATACTTGTTCTGTGAACCCATCACCAGGTTTTTACGGTTCCCGGGTGCGCTCTTGTATAATTCAAGGGCTTCAGGCAGTGCAGTGTTCCGGCAGATATCATACCATTGAATGGCCTGGGAGAGGGTCATGCCGTCGACACGCTTCACCGAGGTGGTGAGCACTCCTGATTTTTCAAGCTCTCCCATAATGCCGAGAATTCCCCCGGCGCGGTTCACGTCTTCCACATGAAAATGAGAACTGGGAGCCACCTTGCACAATACAGGTACAATCTTTGAAAGTTCGTCGATGTCTTTCATGCTGAAGTCCACACCGGCCTCATGGGCAACTGCAAGGATATGCAATACGGTATTGGTCGATCCGCCCATGGCAATATCGAGCGCCATGGCATTGCGGAAGGCTTCACGGGTGGCGATGGACCGGGGCAGCACACTTTCGTCGCCTTCCCCGTAATATTTTCTGGTATTTTCAACAATGAGCTTTGCAGCTTTCTTAAACAGGTTGAGCCTGTTTTCATGAGTGGCCACAATCGTGCCGTTCCCTGGAAGAGCAAGGCCGATGGCCTCGTTCAAACAGTTCATGGAATTGGCGGTGAACATGCCCGAGCAGGAACCGCAGGTGGGACAGGCTTCATGTTCCACTCGCTGCAGCAACTGGTCGCTCACCGAACTGTCTGCACCCATCACTATGGCATCCACCAGGTCGTATTTTTTCCCGTCAACCGTGCCTGCTTCCATGGGGCCTCCCGAAACAAAAACAGTGGGGATATTGAGTCGCATGGAAGCCATCAGCATACCGGGTGTAATTTTGTCGCAGTTGGAAATGCAAACCATGGCATCGACCATATGGGCATTGCACATGTACTCAATGGAGTCGGCAATCAGGTCGCGCGAGGGCAGGGAATACAGCATACCATTGTGTCCCATGGCAATTCCGTCGTCAATGGCGATGGTATTGAATTCTGCGGCAAAGAAACCTTCCTGCTCGATGAGCCCTTTCACCATCTGTCCAACCTCGTGGAGGTGTGCATGACCCGGAACGAACTGGGCGAAGGAGTTGACAACGGCAATGACCGGCTTACCCATCATTTCTTCTTTCATCCCATTGGCCCGCCACAGGCTTCTGGCTCCGGCCATCTGGCGTCCCTGTGTTGTGGTTGCGCTGCGCAGTGTCTTTTTCATCCTTGTGCTTTTACCCGTTTGATGCTACAAAAAAACCTTTCCCGCTGGTGTGAGAAAGGTTTGATAAGTTATCCCTATACCATTCTCACACGTGCATCCGAAGAATGACACCCACGAGCAATACAATGATATATAGGAGGTTATTGTGCATATGCTATAAAACAGAGCTGGATTGTTATGTTATACAGCAGCAAATGTATGGATAAAATCATAAAAACAAAATTTTTTTTATGATTTCATTGAAAAAGGGGAAAAGAAAAAGGGGAAAAGAAAAAGGGATAAGCCCCTCATATCGCACTGCTTCAACCGCCTACCCTTGCTTCCTTCCGGACCTGGGGGAGTTCAGCAGGAGCTGGTCGTATGAGACTTATCCCGGTACAAAGGTATAACAATTCTTTGGCCTTACAAAACAAAATGAACCTTTTATCGGGATTGCCTCACATATAGCTGAAAACTGCTATATTTGTTCAAATTTATTCAATACAGCTATGGAAGAAAATAAAAACTCTGTTGGAAAATCAGCCCTTGTTTCCGGCACTTTGCTGGGTATTGTTCTGGTTATCTATTCTCTGATGATGTATTTCCTCAACCAGACTGGCAATAAATATGTAGGTTGGCTTTCGTTTGTTATTATGATTGCCGGGATTGTGTACTTGCAAATTCAGTACAGGGATAAGGAACTGAAGGGTACGATGCCCTATGGCAAGGCATTTGGATTCGCCATTCTGATGGTGCTTGTAGCCTCAGTCATCACCACTGTATTTACATACTTGCTTTTCGCTGTGATTGATCCGGGACTGGTGGATAAGTTGCTTGCAGTGGCGGAAGAACAGCTTACCCGACGCGGAATGACCGGCGATCAGATTGAAATGGCTATGAAGGTGTCAAGAAAGATGATGTCGCCTCCGCTTATGGCAGTTTTTGGACTCATTGGAAACATGTTCTGGGGTACAATTATTTCTCTTATCACTTCTGCAATCACTAAAAAAGAGCCAACCCCTTTTGGTGAATAATATTTTTTCTATAATATTTTTTAAATGGATATTTCGCTTGTCATCCCCTTTCTGAATGAAGAAGAATCAATCCCCGAGCTGATCATCTGGATTGAGCGGGTAATGAAGCAGAATGGGTACAGCTACGAGGTGATCATGGTCGATGATGGCAGTACCGACCACTCCTGGTCGCTGGTGGAACAGATTCATGCTGCCAATCCCAATGTGAAAGGTATCAAGTTCCGTCGCAATTACGGTAAGTCTGCCGCCCTGCATACGGCTTTTGCAGCCGCCCAGGGAAGTGTGGTGATCACCATGGACGCCGACCTGCAGGACAGCCCCGATGAGATTCCCGAACTATACCGCATGATCATGGAGGAGGAGTACGACCTCGTTTCGGGTTGGAAGAAGCATCGTTACGATCCGATCACCAAGACCATTCCCAGCAAGTTCTATAATTTCAGTGCAAGAATGATCACCGGGTTGAAGCTGCACGATATGAACTGCGGCCTCAAGGCATACCGCAATGCTGTGGTAAAAAGCATAGAAGTTTATGGCGAAATGCACC
>JAKAMP010000548.1 GCA_021812865.1 Bacteroidota bacterium
GCCCGCGAAAATCTCCATGCCGAGATGAAGGATTTTGATTTCGACCAGTACGTTGCACAAACCAACAAGGCTTGGAATAAGGAGCTTTCCTGCATGGATGTGGATGCCACTGACAAGCAGAAAACCATAATCTACACCGGGCTTTACCATATGTTTATCCAGCCCAACAACATTGCCGATGTATCGGGAAACTACCTGGCAACGGATAACAGCCTGCAGGTGGCTCCCGATAAAAAGCATTACAGCACTTTCTCTTTATGGGATACCTATCGTGCTGCCCATCCGCTTTATACCATTATCCAGCCCGACCGGGCCGTGGGCTTTATCAATTCCATGCTGCGACAGTACCAGACATACGGATACCTCCCGATTTGGCAACTCTGGGGCACTGAAACCTATTGCATGATAGGTAATCATGCCATTCCGGTTATCGTCGACGCATTTTTCAAAGGAATGAAGGGGATTGACTATAACCTGGCCTATGAAGCAGTAAAAAATTCCTCACTCACCGCCCACAAGAACGCTCCTTTTGATCTGCTTGATAAATTTGGATATTTCCCCGAAGACCTGCAGAGCCAGTCGGTTTCTCTTCTGCTCGAAATTGCTTACGACGACTGGTGTGTGGCCCAAATGGCAAAGAAGATGGGCAAAACAGAGGATTATGCGTATTTTATAAAACGTTCGGCCTATTATAAGAATATTTTTGACAGAAATACAGGATTTTTCAGGGCTAAGGACAGTAAAGGGAACTGGGTTACTCCGTTCAATCCGCTTGCCTATGGCGGCAATGGCGGCTTCCCGTTTACCGAGGGCAATGCCTGGCAATACCTGTGGTACGTTCCCCAGGATGTGAACTCTTTCATTGACCTGATGGGCGGTACGGGCAAATTTGTGCAGAAACTCGATACCTTCTTCACACTGACTGCGAAACCCGAAGATGTCAATGGCAACGCATCCGGATTTATCGGCCAATATGCTCACGGCAATGAGCCCAGTCATCACATTATTTACCTTTACGATTTTGCAGGCGAACCCTGGAAAGCGCAATTATACACATCCAAAGTGCTGAATGAACTATACAGCGACAACCAGGCAGGGTATTCGGGTAATGAGGACTGCGGACAGATGTCGGCCTGGTATATTTTCAGCGCCATGGGCTTCTACCCGGTCAATCCGGCAAACAGCGTATATTGCATTGGCTCACCCATTGTAAAACAGGCTACCATAAACCTTCCCGGACAAAAACAGTTTAAGGTTATCACTCACAACGGCGGGAATGGAAATATTTACATCCAGAAGATCGTACTGAACGGGAAACCATACCAGAAATTATATATAACCCACCAGGATATCGTATCGGGTGGTGTATTGGAGTTTTACATGGGAAGCAAACCGGATAAGGGAATGGCAAAATACGAAAAGCCTGTAGATATGGCAACTTTCTGATTTACTTCCTCCAGTTGGCTTTGCCCGGATTTTGAACCGCATTTGCATTTCAATATATGGGAAGGATTGTATTCTCTGGCCTAAACCTCTCCAGATATGCTCATAGAAAACCTGGAATCCCGTTCCCGGAATCCCAGGTCTGCCAAAGGTAAAACTGCTTCTATGCTGAATTAGGAACTGCTTTTGTCATAGAATCAGAGTATTTGCCGGAATCAGGTTGAAATATCAAATTCCCAATGACCTCTGAAAAGAGAAGGATAACGTTCAGACCTGAATCAAGGTTTTGCTTCTATGAAGACCTTAAATTGCCTGTGGGTCGTCTTCGTTATACCCCGGCGGGGTATATTTTGAAGTTATCACGTTGCCATTCCTGCTAACCACCCATTCGATGCTTTCCTGATGCTTATTTCGCTTTAAATGCATCTATAGCCACAGTAGGCTTTCCGCTGTTATCGAAAGCTCCCAGGGTGTAGCCTTTCCATCCGTTGTATGCTTCTGGCTCCCAGTAGAATACCCCAAGGCATTTATGGTTGGGGATGGTTTTGGCCCTGGTGATCAGATCGGAGAGAAACGACTTAGCCGTAACGGCCTGATCCCACTCCATACCCACTTCGCAGATCATCACCTCGCATCCGTACCGGCTTATCATGTCATTGATGTTTGAAATACATGCATTATTTTCAGTCAGCCAGTTATCAATTCCCGGATAAAGCGACATACCTATCACATCCCACTTTCCACCGTTATTTTTCAGGCCATCAAAGAGCCACCTATAGAGGCTGTTATCCTGTCCGCCCTGCAGGTGAACAATTACTTTGGCGCCAGGGAATACAGCCTTTACTGCATCATACCCTGCATTATTCAGCTGGGCATACTGGGCCATGTTTATCGATGCCTTTCCATCGTCCCACAGCATGCCATTGCCTGTTTCATTGCCTACCTGTACCCATTCGGGTGTAATGTTCCAGTTCTTCAGGGCGGTAAGGATTTCCGTGGTATGATTGGTAACAGCCTGGCAGAGTTCGCTGAACGACAGGTTTGCCCATGCGGCGGGCTTGGTTTGCTTACTGGGATCGGCCCAGCTG
>JAKAMP010000549.1 GCA_021812865.1 Bacteroidota bacterium
TTTCCTTCAGGGGTACATCTTTCTCCTTGTAAGTAAAACCATCGACATTGGCATAAAGGGCAAAGAAGGAATAGGTATTGTACAGGGTACCGAAGAATTTGCGCATGCTTTCCTCCACCCCGCTGATATCGAACTTAAGGTTGTCCCAGGGCTGGGCATTGGTAATCATGTACCAGCGCAGGGGATCGGTGCCGTATTTCTCGATGGCTTCGAACGGATCAACCGCATTGCCAAGCCGTTTGGACATTTTGTTTCCGTTCTTGTCGAGCACCAGTCCGTTGGAAATGATGTTTTTAAAAGAAACGGAATCACTGATCATGGTCGAAATGGCATGCAGGGTGAAGAACCATCCTCTTGTCTGGTCCACTCCTTCGGCTATGAAATCGGCCGGGAAGAATTTGTCAAAATCATCCTTATGTTCGAATGGCCAGTGCATCTGGGCATAGGGCATGGCTCCCGAATCGAACCACACATCGATGAGGTCTTCCTCACGGTACATCTTTTCCCCGGAAGGAGAAACAAGAATGATGCGGTCAACATATGGCCTGTGCAGGTCGAATTTCTGGTAGTTCTCCTTCGAATGATTCCCCGGAACAAAGTCTGCCAGCGGATTTTTCTCCATGAAACCTTGTTTCACCGACTTTTCAATCTCAGCTTTCAGTTCTTCCACCGAACCGATGCAGAGCATTTCTTTCTTGTCTTCAGAGGCCCAGATGGGTAAGGGCGTGCCCCAGAAGCGGGAACGCGAAAGGTTCCAGTCCACCAGGTTTTCAAGCCATTTTCCGAAACGACCCGATCCGGTGGAAGCAGGCTTCCAGTTAATGGAATTGTTCAGCTCGATTAGCCTATTGCGCAACGCAGTGGTTTTAATGAACCATGCATCCATCGGATAATAGAGCACGGGCTTGTCGGTACGCCAGCAATGCGGATAGGTGTGTTCCTGCTTCTCGATGCGAAAGACCTTCCCGTCTTTTTTGAGGAAAACGGCAATATCCACATCAACGGTGGGATCGTTTTCTCCCAGGGAGCTGTCGTATTCGTTTTTCACATACCGGCCTGCAAATTCGCCATATCCTGCTGCATTAATATAGGTTACGGCAAAAGCCGGGTCAATGTCGGCCAGGGGAATGAATCTTCCCTTCTTGTCGACAAGCGGACTTACCTTGCCCTGTTTGTCAATTACAGTGACAGGAGGGATGTTATATTGCTGTGCCACCCTGTAGTCGTCGGCGCCAAAGGTTGGGGCAATATGCACTATACCTGTACCGTCTTCGGTAGTGACGAAATCGCCCAGAAGCACACGGAAAGCCTCACGCTGCGGTTTCACCCAGGAAATGAGTTGCTCATACGATATGCCTTCCAGCTTCTCCCCCTTCACCTCATGCATGATCTCGTAAGGGATATGCTTGTCGCCGGGATGAAAATCCACCAGCTTCATATCCATATTTTTTTCCGGGAAATACACCGGGGCAAGGTCTTTGGCAAGTATGGCCGTGAATATCTTGCCCGTGTAAGGATTCACCGTTTTTACCAGAAGGTAGGTAATGTCTTTCCCCACGGCCAGCGCTGTGTTTGAAGGCAGGGTCCAGGGAGTGGTTGTCCATGCCAGAAAATACAGGTTGGTATCTACACCCCTGAAAAGGAATTCCGAACGAGCATCACGGATCACCTTGAACTGCGCAATGGTTGTTGTGTCCTTCACTTCCCTGTAACAGCCCGGCTGGTTTAGCTCATGTGTGCTTAAACCCGAACCGGCTGCAGGCGAATAGGGTTGTATGGAATACCCCTGATATAGCAAACCCTTATCGTATAGCTGTTTTAAAAGATACCAGAGGGTTTCGATATACCGGTTATCGTAGGTGATGTAAGGATCGTGCATATCCACCCAGTACCCCATCCGTTCGGTGAGATCTTCCCATTCACGGGTATATTTCATCACATCCCTGCGGCACACATTGTTGTATTCTTCCACAGAAATCTTGGTGCCAATATCTTCCTTGGTAATACCCAGCGCTTTTTCAACGCCCAGCTCAACCGGCAATCCATGGGTATCCCAACCGGCTTTTCTTTCCACACGGTAGCCCTTCAGGGTTTTATACCGGCAGAAAATATCCTTGATGGTGCGGGCCATCACATGATGAATACCTGGAATGCCATTGGCCGAAGGAGGGCCTTCATAAAAAACAAAAGCATTTTTCTTGTCTCTCGATTCCACACTCTTCTCGAAGGCGTGGTTCTCCTTCCAGCACTTCTGAATCTCCTTGTTGATGGCCGACAAATCCAGACTCTTATATTCAGGGAACTTACTCATGTGATTTTCTGTTTATCAAACAGCCGGTTACATTCGTTAAAAATTCCCCAAAGATAGATTTCTGCTGAATAAAATGCAACTGGGTAAAGAATCATTCCTTTACCTCGGCATCGTGTAGTCCTGTATATGTTTGCGGGGTTTACAGCCGTTGTGAAGCGGGGAAAATGCTCCGGGATTGCTTGGTCATGATTGCTCAGGCTCGGCCTTGCCCGAAAT
>JAKAMP010000034.1 GCA_021812865.1 Bacteroidota bacterium
GACAAAAAGCGCAACAAGTTCCTGTGGCCTGTAATTGGCATAGTTGTCATTGTTTTTGCTGTGGCGTTTGTATATTATCGTGACTATTCCCGGTATATTTCTACGGATGATGCCAAAGTTGACGCGAACAATGTATCCATCAGCTCCAAAATGATGGGAAGGATCGTTAAACTGTATGCCGATGAAGGTGATTCGGTGAAGCAGGGAATGCTCCTGGTCGATCTCGACAGTTCAGACCTGTACGCCCAGAAAAGGCAGACCTTTGCATTGCGCAATCAGGCTATTGCTTCCCTGTCGCAGTCACAGGCCGCCTATAATTATAGTGTTGAAAGCATCAAAGTTTTAGAAGTGAACGTATCAAAGGCCCAGGACGATTACAACCGGGCCAATGAGCAGTTCCGTGGAGGCGTTTTGACGCAGGAACAGTTTGATCATGCAAAAAAAGCCCTTGAGGCTGCTCAGGCACAGCTCAATGCTGCTAAATCGCAACTTCAGGTTTCAAAGGCTCAGATCAACAGCGCCTCTGCGGCAATACAGAGCGCCGATGCGCAGGTAGGGGTAATATCAGCCCAGATGAACAACACACGTATCTATTCCCCGATGAATGGGGTGGTTGCACGCCGGTGGTTGTTGGCTGGCGATGTCACCCAACCTGGCCAGTCGGTGCTTACCCTTACCGAAAGCAATAAGTTCTGGGTTACGGTTTTCCTTGAAGAAACGAAGGTGGGCAAAGTGCATATCGGTCAGGATGTACGTTTTACCATCGATGCCTATCCCGGTGTGACCTTCCTTGGCAAAGTGTTTTACATTGGTTCCAATACCGCTGCCCAGTTCTCGCTGATTCCTGCCAACAATGCATCGGGCAACTTTACCAAGGTTACCCAGCGGGTGCCTGTAAAAGTATCTATCAATAGCGCCGAAGGTAAAAAGAGCCTCGATGCCTATCCGCTCATGGCGGGAATGTCGGTTGTAGTTAAGATTGTGAAATAATGGTAAGGCGCAGGATCACAACTTCACATAAGATCAGGAGACTGGTGCGTACCAGGGACTCTGGTTTTCACCCGAGCAATGAAAGCTATCGCTGGTGGCTGCTGGCCAATGTCATGATCGGCACCTTCATGGCCGTGCTCGATGCGACCATTGTGAATGTGGGTCTCCCAAAGATCATGGCCTCTTTCGGCGTTGGGCTCGACAAAATTGAATGGGTCGTTACGGCCTACATGCTTGCCATGGCCGTGATGCTTCCCACTTCAGGGTGGCTGGCCGACCGGTTTGGCTATAAAAGGATATATTTCTGGGGCTTGCTGCTATTTACTTTTGGTTCTTTCCTCTGCGGAAAATCCGGAGATGAAAACATGCTGATCGTGGCCAGGGTCATCCAGGGTCTGGGAGCCGGCGCCATTCAGCCAATCGGCATGGCTATCATTACCAGGGAATTCCCCCCAAACCAGCGTGGCATCGCTTTGGGCTTCTGGTCCATTGCAGCTGCCGCTTCTGTCTCATTCGGACCCCTGATGGGCGGATTCCTTGTCGATAACTTCAACTGGCAGCTTATTTTCGATATCAATGTTCCAATTGGCGTTGTTGGCATGCTGGCAACCATCATCATTCAGCGTGAATATAAGAGCAATCAAACGCGTTCATTTGACCTTACCGGTTTTATTTCGGTAAGCATCTTTCTGCCCCTGGTTTTGTATGCACTGGCTGAGGGCAATGCCGCCACTAATTCCCAGGGGTGGTCTGCTCCCTATATTCTGATATGTTTTGGCATATCAGCCATTGCCCTGGTCGTATTCATTGCGGCAGAATTTACGGCGAAAGAACCGCTGATCGATCTCAGGCTGCTTTCCAATTACAACTTTGGAATGGCCAATGCCATTATGCTCATCTTCAGCCTCGGGATGTTTGGAAGTACATTTCTTTTACCCCTGTATCTTCAGAATTCATTAGGATATACCGCCTTACAGGCAGGTGCAGTTTTTCTTCCTGTGGGTATTATTCAGGGTATCATGGCCCCGGTCTCTGGCAGACTGGCCGATAAGATCAATCCTAAAATACCCACCATGATAGGGGTTATCCTGCTGGCCGCCAGTTTCTTCCTGAATTCGTCGCTCTCTTTCCTCACCGAACGACATGCCGTCATGCTGGCTTTGTATATCCGTGGACTGGGGATGGGGTTGGTTTTCACTCCATTGAGTACCGTTTCCCTGAAGGAAATCCCACGTGAAAAAATGGCCCAGGCTTCAGGTATATTCAACGTAATCAGGCAACTGGGTGGAAGTTTTGGCGTGGCTGTTCTTGCCACCATTCTCTCCAGCCGTTTCAGTTATCATTCCGAAATGTATGGCCAGGCAGTGGACAAATATTCCCCGGTTTTTCAGCAGGTGAATACCCGCATGAACTATATGGTGGAACACGATGCAGGGTATTCGCCTGCCAGCGCCCGCCAGCTTGGAGGGGTTATGATATCTTCACAGGTTACCAAAGAAGCATATATACAAGCTATCGATGATGACTTTCTCATCGCCGGATTTGTCACCCTGATTGGCGGCATCCCCATTGTGTTATTGCGTACGAAAAGGAAAAAACTTAAAAATCCAATACCGCTGCAAAATGAATAAGCGTAAATTTTCAATCCTAACTTTTTGCCTGGTACTCACCGTGTTCCTGGCCGGAGCGGGTGCTTACGGACAGGAAAATAAATCGTCCGGCGGGCCTTCCAGACTGAGCGATACGCTCACCCTTGACCAGGTTCTGGCCGCTGTGGTGCAGAATCACCCATCGGTGAAGGAAGCCGAAGAAGCCCTCCATGCGGCTGATGCACGCATCGGAATTGCCAAAAGCGGTCTTTATCCCAATGTCGATGCCAGTGCAAATTATACCCGTATAGATCCGGTTTCATCTTTTTCATTTCCTATTGGCGGAAAAACGGTCGAAATCCAGCTTCCTACAGAGGATAACTACTCTGCCGGACTGAATTATTCCCAGGCCTTATATGATTTTGGTAAAACCTCGCGCAATGTCGCTATAGAGAAGGAAGCAAAAACGATAGCCTCGGAAACAGTTGAACAGGTGAAACAAAAGATTTGTCTTGCCGCTGCATCCTGCTATTTTACCTTGTCCTATCTTCAGAAAGCCATCGATATAAAGGATGAACAGCTCAAAACGCTGAATGAACACCTGCAGTCAGACATGAAAAAGCTGGCCACAGGTTCGGCCACCCAATACCAGATATTGACAACCAAGGTGAAAATCTCAGGCGTGGAAAGCCAGAAAACCGATCTTGAAAATGCACTCAAGGTTCAGCTTACGGTTTTGAATACCCTTTTGGGCGAACCGGAATCGAATGTTCATCATGTAACTCACGATGTGATTGTATCTGTTCCTTCCATTCCTTCCGATTCAGCAGTTTCATTCGCCTATGCCAACCGCGAGGAAATCAGGATCTCCCGGGAAAAAGAAACCCTTGCCCAATTGAGGCTCCAGATGACCAAGGCTCAGAATTTTCCTGTGCTCAGCGCTTTTGCTACCGGCGGCTATAAAAACGGGTATATTCCCGATCTGTACGCCTTAAAGGCAAATTTCACCGCGGGCATCGGAATAAAGGTTCCTATCTTCGATGGCAACCGGAAAAAATACAATGTGGCCATGGCCCAGTCATCCATTGAATCAGCGGCATACGAAACTGACCTGACCCAGCGGAACATCACCAACGAAGTGATTCAGGCCAGAACGAACCTGCAGTCTTCGCAGAAGAAAGTTGACCTGTTCAGCATGCAATTGAAGCAGGCACAACAGGCCTTCGATTTGGCCAAAGTGAGCTATGCTTCCGGAGCAATAACCAACCTGGATCTTCTGGATACCGAAACGGCATTAGCTGACAGTGAACTGCAACTTATGAAGGCCAAAGTCGATATGTCTGCAAGCCTTTTCCAGCTTAAAAACGCCCTGGGTCTGCAATTATATCCGGATAACCAGAAGTGATTACTGCTTACCGGGCGCAATCCTGCCTTCTGCATAGTACCTTCAATTGCTTTGCAGTCAGCATTGAAAAATGTCAGGAAAGCCATTATACGGTTAACTCGATCCTGTTTCCCTCAGGATCGAGTACCTGGCTTTCATAATACCCATCGCCTGTTCTGCGTGGTTCAATCACAACAGTGTGTCCATCTTTCCTGAGCTGTTCTGTCACTTTTCTTACATTTTCCTCGCTCCCGGTGGAGAAGGCTAAATGAGCTATTCCTGTTGCTGCTTCTGAATTCGAATGAACCATGCCCGGGTCATGCATCAGCTCGATCATGCACGATTCTTGACCGGGGTGGTGCAGAAAATACGAAGTAAATGGGTGTGTTTTGCTCGAATACTTTTCGCCTTGCATAAATCCGAAATACTGGCAATAGAATAATCTCATCTGTTCCAGGTCCCGGCACCAGATGGCAATGTGATGAACCTTTATCATGACCATTCAGATTATCGTCGTTGTCCTGATAATCTTCTGATGACGGCCCGGATAAATCTATAAATCAGGTATATCAGCAGGCATACCACGATCAGCACACCCAGTGTCGCCAGTATGGGATGATCCAGGATAACCAGGAATGTTTGAATGGTCATCCCTGATTTTTCCTGCTGTTTTACCAGGGCTGAGACATCGGGAACAGGCTGATTGTAGTTGAAGCTCATAATTTTCGGCAGCCAGCCGTTTTTCACGGTCGCCTCAAGGCAGAAAATAATGATTTCATTGGTATATTGATTGGCTACCAGCAGGTCGCGCGACAGATCATCCCAGGTCATGAATTTTGGCTGAACACCTTCAATGTTTACACCTCCACCGGTAATGCCCAGCGCAATGGGCTGGTGGTCGTTGTGATATACGGTGATTGACCCTGCCCCCATAGCGCTGGTATAGTCCATAGGTATTTCTACAGGCGTCTGTACATCGAGTATCCCGGAGAGCTTTTGCAGGGAAGTGGTATGTTTTAGCCGCTCATCATAAATAACAGGAATTACATAGCTTTCAACTTTGAAACTATCGGCAATCATCTGGTTGATCAGACCCTGGTATTTTTCCCTTCCCTTAACAATCGAAGTGTTATCGAACAGCCTCCTGTATGCCTTCCAGGCCAGCCGGACAGGGTGTTTTACAGCCATGCGGGCATCATTGAAGTCCAGCTCAAGGTCTATGCCCAGTCCTGCCCATTTCAGCTGATTTTCTTTACTCCATTTTTTGAATTTAGCGTAGCGTTTTACGGCCTTATCGCCATTGTTCATATAAAACCAGTATCCTTCATCTTCAGGAAGAAGCAACCATGCATACACAGGTATACCGGCCCTGTTCAGTTTCTGTATGGTTTCGGTTCTTTCTTTCGAAAAATCGATCAGCCCGATCCTCAGGGAGGCATGCATTTGCTGAAGATCCCTGATTAGCAGGGAATCACCGAACAATTTGCTGAATTCAGGCCCTTTCAGTTCGACGAAAAATGAAATATGTGGATTGGCGCTCCGGGCAAGGAGGGCAATCGCACTCAGAAACAAAAGGATGGCGATCTTTTTCATAAAATGAAATTATGTAACCAAGATAGTGAAATTATCCCCGTTTTGTGGCTTTTTCGGTCATCTGGCTTAAAAGTCTCCCTGCTAAATGAGGAAACTGGTACATAGCTGCCACCATTAACCTTGTAAAGCGGGTATCGGTGATGATTTTTCTATATGACATGATTTTGTCAGCCATGCGCTTTCCAACCCATTCAGGACTGGCTATCCTTTCTGAATAAATGTCCAATAGGACAGATGAAACGGATTTCGCGAGGGGAGGGTGAATCAGGTTAACCGTGATATAGTATTTCTGAATTGGATCGTGCCAATGCTTCCGGTGCGTCTTTCGTGGATACGTATCCGCTCAGCTTTTATGGCCGGACGTTAATAATGCACAATGATTTCAGAAACTACTCCCTTCCCTTCTTTGATGAGAAGACGCAGATCCGTGCCCTGGGGTTGCATGAGACTTTCCGTGAGCTTTTCGGCTGTCCACCCCGTTACATCCTCGCCTTCCACCTGAAGGAGCTCCATGCCGTCTCTTATTCCGGCTTCAAACAAAGGTGTGTGTGGTACTGTAAAGAAAAAAAGCACCCTTCCATCAACGGTACGGAAAGCCGTACTTCCTCCCCCACGAATCCCATATGGCATAAAAGGAAAGGTCTTGCTGGTGTCAGGTATAAAATGGGGAGTGTCAGTATCATTCGCACAGGCAATTCTCAGCTTTACTTGTTTGCCGGGCTTCAGGTGAATGTGCCGCATAAGGGTATCCACAGAGCTGCAAAATTCCGCATCGGAAATTATGATTCTGCTACTGGTATTCGTCAAACGGTATACCTGTATGGTTTTGCTACCTGAATGCCTGCTTCCGGATTTTTCAATCCTGTAGGTGGCGTACCCGGGTTCATTGACGTAATCACTGAACATGCTCGCAACCCTTGATCCGCCATGCTTTTCAATCATGCTCACAAAATCAGGTGTAGTAACACATTTCCCGGCATAAGCGCTCACATAATCCTTCAACATCTGGTTGAACAGTTTCTCTCCCATCAGGTAACGGAGATAATGAAGCAGGGTTGAGCCCTCGTAATATCCGGAAACCACCTGCAATTGCCTGTTTGGTTCATGCCCGGCTTTCCCTGTTGGCAATATATATCCCATATAGGGGAGGCTGGCAAGCCTGGTCCGCCTGAACATGATGTCTTCAGCACGGATATGCTGAACCGGTTCCAGCGCCCTGAGTTCTGAAAATCGCGCAAATCCTTCGTATAACCAATATTCCTTCTCGGCGTTGGCTGAAACAATGTTACCCCACCAGGTATGGGAAATCTCATGTACAAAACTACGGTAAGGATAAGCATTTGCATCCGGCTTGTAGTCCTGCAAAGCAAGTTCCATGGGAATGCCGGCAAAATTTAGACCGGATGAATAGCCATGATAAAAGGCAAGTACCTTCAGTTCGTCGCCCGGGGCTTTGCCATAACAATCCTCAAAAAAGCGGTAAGACCTGTAAGCGAGGTCTGCTATGGAATCAATCACCTGTTGCGTACTTTGAACAGGTAAATACAGTATTACCCTGAAGTTTTCCGGGTAGTTTTTTATTTTTCTGCTAATACCTTTTTCTGCATAGAAGAACAGACTCCTGTCAGTCAGTTGCCCATAGCTTGTCCATACAGAATGACGGCCCTGTGCATTCTCTCCCTCGCTGGTCAGTGAACCCGAAGCAATCAGTTCCATCTCTTGCGGGTAATTGAACTTCAGTTCAAAGGGAGGCAGCCTGTTGGTCAATGTCCCTGCTATCCTGGGATACCAGTTATCGGTACGAGTGATTGCCGCATTGATATGGCAAAGAGAATCACTTATTTCACAAGCGAAAGAGGAAAAAGTATCCCCGGGATAAAGAGTGTCTTTCACCAGGTCATAGCTAATGAATAGGCCGCTTTCAAGTTTTCCGCCCGAGGGAGAAATCAATACTTGAATTCTGCTGCTGTCCTGGCTCCAGATAAGCGGCCGGTGACTGATATCGCTCACCCTGATATTTTGCACAACAATGCCTTTAAACCCTTCACACAGCACCAGCTTCAGCGCGTCGCTCCCTGAACTGGCTGTTTCATTGAACCGCAGATAGGCGTTGACGTCAATCCCTGAAAAATTACCTGGAATATTAACCTCTATGCTGTAGAAAAGTATGGTTCTCTCTGTTTTCGCCTCCTTGCCAGGTTTTGCCATTAAATAATTCAGAGGCGCACATAACAGCAGGATAAATATGCATGAGGCAGTTTTTTTCATATAGAATGCCTTGTACCTGTGTAATCCTCGTTTCAGTTTTTCTGATTTAGGATATGAATGGATGGCCATTTCATTCCAAATGCTTGTTTGCTCTTCCTGGCACAAAGGGCCATATTCAAAGGTAAGAAAAATACTAATGTTGAAGGAGAATATGGAAGAAGCTTGCTTCCTGGTCAGAAAAAACTTATTTCAATCGCAGGCTAAGGTTTTTACAATTGTAAACATAAAGACACTGGTTTTGAAAGAAAAATTAAAAAATTTAGAAATTTTTAAAACAAATGGTAAAATGATATGTTATTAAAACAGAATCAAAAATAAAATTAATGAGCTTTTATATTCGCATATTAACTATAGTGCTCATTATTAATTATTTACATTATTATCCCTTGTGGGTTTCGATGAAGGGACAATCCGGCAAGCCGGTACAGATAGAATACATCGATCATATTGTTTCCATGCATTGCTCAGGGGTAGTCAATCAACGGGATTATGAGAGAACCCATCAAGGATTCCCGGCTTCTCACATTCACTATAGCATGTATTATTCAATGCCATGCTGCCCTTCGGAAGTTCTCTTCATCTTCTTCCGCAGTCCCATTATCTTTCATGATTATCATTACGGATAAGCCATTGCCGGGGCCGTAAATCCTGTTACCGGTCATTTGTCAGTTACGGCTCTATACCCGCATGAAATGCATGCATGACTAAAAAAGGAATGGTTACCTAATATCAGTTCCTCTATGAGCAAGCATTATTGGGTTGCAGCAGTGGCAGCTATGTTCAGTTCACTGGTGTACGGACAGAATCTAGAACAGATTGGCAGTCAGCCCCCCGTCAGCCTTACAGGCGGACTATCCGCGACAGCTAGTTTTTATGGCGCTACAGGCATCCAAAACCGAAGGGCTCCCTTCTCTTATATTTTAACCGGCAGCCCTACCTTGAATTTTTATAACAGCATATCCATCCCGTTTTTCTTTACCTACAGCGAACAGGAGAGGGTATTCAGGCAGCCGTACAACCAGTTTGGCCTAAGTCCGTATTATAAATGGATTACCCTGTATGCCGGGTACAGGAACCTGAATTATTCGGAGTTCACCCTGGGCGGGCATACTTTCCTGGGAGGTGGATTCGATCTTCATCCCGGGATCTTCCATTTTGGTTTTATATATGGACGCTTCAACAGGGCAACACCTGTCGATACGACCTCGGCATCATTCCAGCCATACACCTATGCGAACTGGGGCTATGCTGCAAGGATAGGAGTGGGGAAGGGTGCAAATTTCCTGGATTTTAGTTTTCTCAGGGCCAGGGACGACAGCAGCAGTGTGCACCCTGATCCTGCTTTTGCCGGAAAGGTTAACCCTGCTCAGAATTTTGTCCTGGGCATGAAGGGACAGGTCAAATTTCTCGATCACTTCATCTTTTCTCTTGAAGCGGCTACCAGCCTTTACAATTCAAACCTGTTCAACCATTCGGTTTTATCCGACAGCGCAAAAAGTGTGTATACCCGTTTTCTGGGCAAAATGATTGCTACCAATAGTTCCACACAGGATTACAATGCCCTGCTATCAGCTTTGACATACCAGGACAAAACATTTGCTGTGCGACTGCAATACAGGCGAGTTGATCCCGGGTATAAATCCATGGGTGCATATTTCTTCAATAATGACGTGGAAAATATTACCCTGGCGCCATCTTTTCATTTGTTTCACAATAAGTTCAGGTTTGGAGGAAGCATCGGATATCAGCACGACAACCTGAACAAACAGAAAGTGACAACCAGTAGCCGGCTGATCGGTTCGGCAAATCTTTCAGCTGAGTTCAACCAGCATTTCGGCGTGGATATGAGTTACACCAATTATGCCAATACGCAAAGGCACCAGGTGATCCTTGTGAAAGATACCTTCCGCCTTGCCCAGGTCTCTCAGAATTTTTCCTTTACTCCCCATTACATTCATGCCAGTCAGGATCGGATTCACGCGGTTATTTTCTCGGCCAACTATAATCTCTTTTCCAGTGTTGACAAGAGCATCAACAGCCAGATGGATACGAAAAGTTATAACCTGTTCCTCAATTACCAGCTCACCCTGGTTCCTGACAATCTCACCCTTACTTCAAACCTCAATTATATGGATGTGAAGGCTTCAAATATTGAGGAAGGCAATTACGGTATTACCCTGGGCGCCAGTAAGGGCTTCCTGAAAAATAAACTCACAGCAGGATGGAACGGATCTTTTCTAAAGGGTATCAGCGCCAATTCCAAAGGACTGATATTGAACCAGAGCATCAGTATTAATTACAGGATAAGCAAGCATCACAGTTTTGGATTCAATGCAAGCTACATCAATAACAGGTCCCAGGTTACCATTCTCAATCCTGTGTATTCGGAATGGAGGGGAGACCTCAGTTACCGGTTCATTTTCTGACAATTGTTCGGCAAAAACGGTTGAAGCATGAAAACTATTCAAAACATAAGCATAATCAGGAGGACAACATTGGTCTTCCTTTTTGCAACCTTTTTTTCTTCATTGGCATGGTCGCAGTATATGACCATTTCGGGTGTGCAGGTTATCGGGCCTTATTCCCGTGATCTGTCCAATTACACCAGCAATCCTGCGCAAATACTTATCACCCTGCAGAAGCTTGCCGGGGGGCCCGATGTGAAAGTACGTCTAATCGGCAGCCTGAAGGGGGATAACGGAGTCCTGATCAAATCGAACATGAACGGATTCCTGAGTTATCCTGAGTATTTGCTTACTTCCAATTCTCCTACCCAGATTGTAAACGGCACAGCTATCTCTACTTTATTCGAGTTGCTGGATGTGGATGTAACGGGTACTACAGTGGCCAATTTGCAGGCGAATGGATTGCCACCCGGCAATTACCAGCTTTGCGTTCAGGCCTACATTGCCGAAAATGATCCGCTCACTGGGTTGCAGATGGGAAGCCAGGCATCAGAAGAGTTCTGCAGCGCATCTTTTGCAATCAGTTCGCCTCTTGCCTATGTTTCTGTTTCAGGCATTCAACTATTGCCAGATCG
>JAKAMP010000550.1 GCA_021812865.1 Bacteroidota bacterium
AGAAAAGCCTACTCTCAAACATTTTCTGGTGTATCAGTACGCTGCCCCTGGCCTGAGTGGCAACGACAAGGATAATGCTGAGCAGATCAGGGGTTAGTCCAGGCCAGGGAGCATCAGCAATGGTCATAATGGAGCCATCGATGAAGGACTCAATGATGTATTCCTTTTGAGCTGGTATGTACAAGTCATCTCCCCTCAGTTCCATATCTATTCCCAAGCGTTTGAATGACCAGGGAATGATCCCGAGCTGATCCCATCCGGCATTTTTGATGGTCAGCTCCGATTCGGTAATGGCGGCAAGGCCAATGAAACTCCCCACCTCGATCATATCAGGAAGAAGGGTATGTATAGTTCCTCCCAGGCTGGCAACTCCCTTAATGGTAAGCAGATTGGAGCCAACGCCTGAAATATCCGCCCCCATCCTGTTCAGCATAAGGCACAGCTGCTGTACGTATGGCTCACAAGCTGCATTGTAAATGGTTGTTGTACCTTTTGCCAGCGCGGCCGCCATCAGAATATTCGCGGTGCCGGTTACCGAAGCTTCATCGAGCAACATATAGGCGCCCGAAAGCTGTTTTGCTTCCACGTGATAAAAGCCCTGTGCCTGATCGAAAATGAACGAAGCGCCCAGGTTCTGAAGCCCTATGAAATGGGTATCGAGCCTGCGCCTTCCTATTTTGTCACCACCCGGACTGGGGATGAACCCTTTTCCGAAACGGGCAAGCAGGGGACCGATGATCATAATGGATCCCCTGAGCCTTGAACTCTTCTTGCGGTATTCTTCCGTATAGAGGTAGTCGAAATGAACGTCGCGGGCTTGAAAAGAATATTCGCCCGGTGCAAGCTTTTCAATAGTCACGCCCAATGACCGTAACAGATCGATCAGGTTGTTTACATCGAGGATATCCGGTACGTTACGGATGATGATTTTCTCCTGGGTGAGCAGGGTAGCGCAGATAACCTGCAAAGCCTCGTTTTTTGCCCCCTGTGGGATGATCTGCCCTCGGAGAGGTTGCCCTCCCTGGATGACGAACGTACTCATCGCCAATTATTGCTGCTGGTAGTTCTGCTTGTTTTTCCTCGGGTGTTTCTTTCTTCGGTTCTGGTTAAGGATTTCACGTGTTTCGGAAAGCTTCAGGTCTCCCGATACCTCGAGCCTGTTGCCCGACAGCTCTTTCAGGTCGTTAAAAATGACCTCGTCCGTCACACTCTCGCGGTTCCAGGTTAGGTAAGCCTTTTTCATGTGATTGGCAATCACCCGTACCATGCCTTCCCGTTTGACCGGATCCTCAACTTTTATGGCTGTTTCTATCATCTGCTCCAGCATATAGCCATAATGCCTGAACCGGATATTGTGCTTAGGGTATGGAACCTGCATTGGCTTTTCAGTCAAAATGGCTTCAGTGGGCAAAATATACGGACTGTCAATGTCGAGTTTAAAATCGGCCATGATGGCGAGGTGGTCCCATAATTTGTGCTTGAAATCACCGTATTCCCTCATCTGGGGATTGAGGTTTCCCATAATACTGATCAGGGCACGGGCAGCCCTGTTCCTTTCTTCCCTGTTTTCAATGCTGAGCATGTAATCGACCATTTTCTGCACATTTCTTCCATACTCAGGAAGACTCAGCTTTTTTCTGCCAGTGTTGTAATCGTAATCCATATAAGCGGTTATCAAAACAATTTGATGCAAAGCTAAACTATTTTATGGATTGAATCAGAAAATGAAGAATCAATTATCAACCTGGCAGGAATCAATGCATGGGATATAAGAAGGAAGATCATGCAGTTGCCTGGGGCTACATGAAGTTTGAAAAGACCATAGCACAAAAACCAGAATCCAAAGATCAGGGCACAAAATTTATGTCAGCAACATCAGAACACAAAATCCGGGATGCAAAAAAACTAAAAATAACAGGTCAGGATTGAAAACCGGAGGTACATTCTGCTTCAGGCAGTGCTCTGTGCCCCGATTATGGTTCGTATTCCGAAACTTATCCGGGGAAGGGCAATTGGCAATTGCCAGCCGGGATAGCCGGCCGGAACTGACCTTTATGCTATCAGGAAGGAAGAACTTTCAGTTTCGCGAATTTCAGGAGCAATTGCTTGGTTTCGCCCTGGTCAAAAGCCACTCTGGCCTTAATATTGGGTTCTGAGCCTTCTATTGCAGTCACAGTACCAGCGCCAAAACGGTCGTGATACACTCTTGTGCCTGCCTGTATGGAACCTGGATGTGCAGCCTGCGCTTCCCCTGGAATAGATGGGGAAGGCGATGGAGCGGAAGAGCCAAGTTTCACGAGCCTGCGTTGAGGATGCATTACCGGAGGCTTCACTGCCTTTTTTGTTTCGAAATAATCCTCCTCGGGCATACCCGGGAATGAAGGTTTGGATTGACGGGCCCTGGGCTCCTCTTCCCTCATTTCCAGGTAACGCGCATCAATATCGGCAATAAACCTGCTTGGCTTGCAGAAATTTGGTGCACCCCATTTATAGCGCATCCCGGAATAACTAATG
>JAKAMP010000035.1 GCA_021812865.1 Bacteroidota bacterium
GATTGGACGAACGAGAAATGCCCCCGTTTATGAGTATATTTCCTACCCGCTCATTCTCTTTGCCTTCGTCAGCCTACTCCTGAACTGGCTTTCGTATTATGCTGGCATGGATTCTTCCTTTATTAAAGATTTCAAATTGTTTTTTAACCCGGGATTTTATACTTCTGCGGTCTTCTGTGCCGCGCTGGGTTCGATCCTTTTGTTACATCTGAAAAAAGAATATAAATCTCCTGTCCCGGAAGGAACATGGCTGGCCCAGATGGTGAATTACCTGCTCCCCGGAATGCTTATCCTGGTTTTGTATTTTACCTTCCGGAATGAGCTGGCTGCCGCATTCAACCAGGCCAGTCTGCAGCCGGCTTTGAATCCTTTACCGGACGGTATTAATAAACTGACCGGGGAGGAAAGTGGACGCGAATATCTCAAACCCGTATGGCTGGGCAACTATTCTTTGTTGTTTTTTGGCCTCTTGTCGGCCATAAATACTTTCCGGTTTAGGAATTTGACCATGGGCATAGCTGTTTTCTGGCTGAATGTCTTGACCCTGATAGTCTTTCTCCTTAAGGGCCTTTACGATCTCGGTGAACTACGGTTTGCGTACCTGTCGTTTCATGAAGGCAGCAATTTTACGCAAGTCTCCTACTTTCTCACCCGTTATATAACATACGGATTTGCGGCGTTATCCATAGCTGCAATGCTGCTGTGGATTAAGAAACAGGATGTTTCGGTTTTCTACAGGATTTTCACATCGCTGATGTTTCATCTTTGTCTGCTCTGGGTATTGAGCAGCGAACTGCTAAATATTATGGATTTCGCAGGAAACAAGCATTCCTATAAATTTGGATTGAGCATCATCTGGGGATTTTATGCGCTGCTGTTGATTATCATAGGCATCAGGAATAAAAAGAGATACCTTCGAGTCGCTGCCATGGCCCTGCTTGGAGTCACTCTGGTAAAATTATTCTTCTACGATATAACAACGCTCGATACACTATTGAAAACAGCCCTGTTTCTTGCCCTTGGATTCCTACTCCTGATAATATCTTTTCTTTATAACAAATATAAAAAGACCTTGTTTGGCGATGAATGAATGATTTCCGGAAGGGATGTTTTCAGAAACTGTTTATACAAACGGATTTCGCTTTTTGAAGACCTGCTGGAATCCTTTACAGAAAGGATAATCAGGAATTTAATGGCCTAATTTTGACAAGTGTAAGGCAAAATCATTTTCGTATGTTAAAACTTTCATTACATTTACCCGCGGCAAAACCACAAGGGGATGCCGGTTTTTTTTATATCATGATTTACAGTTGGTTTTGAATTGACAGACATGGAACAGATCATCAGGAAGATGTTTTCGATCAGAGATTTACGATTAAAAGGCAAACTGGTTACCTATGTGCTGGTATCCTTTACGTTGATTTATGGGCTAACCCTGGGCTACACTAGTTACCACCTGCGGTCAAATGCATTTTCCGATGCCCGGGAGATTATCATCAACAGTACACGGTCGTATAAAAATGTGATCCAGAACGACCTGGGCAAGGTGCTTGAATCGGAAAAGACCCTGCGCGATGTATTTTCGCATTACGACCGTTTCGAAACTAAGTCCCGCGATGCCATGTACGACGATATTCTTTATAACTGGCTCGATCAGAATAAGGACTTCCTCTCGGTTTGGCTAATATGGGAAATAAAAGCTTTACAGCCGGATTACAATAAGAAAAACGGGCGCATTAGGAATGTGTTCTACAGAATGAACAACAAAATCACGATTCTTAAGGAAACGGTCGATACCAATAACCTTGATCTCACCAGCCTCTATTACCAGACCAGGAAACTGAACCATGAAGATATCTGGAATCCTTATTACGACATTGTAACAAAAGAACTTGCAGGCATTCTGATGACCTCTGTTTCTGCACCTATCCAGAAAGATGGCCAATTTATGGGGCTGGTTGGAGTAGATATCAGTCTTGAAAATATGAAAAATATCATTTCTGATATCAATCCATACGAGGGCTCCGTTTCGTTTTTACTCTCTTCCGATAATTCTGTGGTCGCCCATACCGATAAACAACTCATCGGGAAAAACTTCTTCGCCAGCCTTAAAGGCGATTCCATGGAATTCAAAAACGCTTTTCAGCAAGTACAGGAAAGAAAAGAATATACCTTCGAATATACCAATCCCGACAATCACACAAAATATTTTGTATCCACCGTGCCGGTCACGATCGGGAACATCAACCGTACCTGGACGTTGGGTATTGAGGTGCCGGTGAATGTGATCATGCAAAAAGCTAACCGGGTATTTTATACCAGTATCACCATCGGCATTGTTGGATTGGTGCTGTTGTATCTCATCATCGCTTTCATTGCTGCCAGCATCATTGGGCCGGTAAATGAAAGCGTGGAATTTGCCAGGTCCATTGCCCGGGGTAATCTTTCTGTGGAGATCAGTCACAAGTATGACGATGAAATTGGAGAGTTAAGCTCTTCGCTTAGCGAAATGGCCGGAAACCTTAAGAATATTATCGGCGAGATTGCCCGGAGTGCAGACGATATTGCTGAATCGAGCAGCGTGCTTTCTACTTCATCGGTTGACCTATCCAACGGATCGGCCAACGAGGCTGTTTCATCAGAAGAAATTTCCTCTTCCATGGAAGAAATGGTGGCAAATATTCACCAGAACAGCGACAATGCCAAACAAACGGAAACCATTGCCATACGCTCGGCCCAGGGAATCCGTAAGGGATACGAAACTACACGCACTTCGGTGGATTCAATGAAGAGTATTGCCGAAAAAATACAAATCATCGATGAGATTTCCCGTCAGACCAATATCCTTGCACTGAATGCCGCCATCGAGGCTGCAAGGGCAGGGGAACACGGTAAAGGATTTTCCGTGGTGGCAAGCGAGGTGAAAAAGCTGGCGGAACGTTCCCAGAATGCGGCCAGCGAAATTATCGAACTTACCCGGCATACCGTTCAGCTCGCTACCCGTTCAGGCGAGGAACTCGATGCGATCATTCCCGATATAGAGAAAACGGCCCTCCTGGTGCAGGAAATCGCCAGCTCAAGCCTCGAACAGATCAGTGGGGCAGAACAGGTGAACAGAGCTATCCAGGAACTGAATGGGGTAACCCAGCAGAATACCCAGACGGCCAACATATTTTCTTCCAACGCGGCAAACCTCGCACAACTCTCTTCACGGCTCAAGGAACTGATCGGGTATTTCTCCTCTTCCAGTCAGTGATGTTCACATCGGTAGCCTTACTTCAATTCATAGGATAACTGAATCTTCATTTATCCCTGCTGACTCTTTATGCAGGTATTCAACCCGGGGAAGTGGCGAAAAGTATGATTTATTTCCTGCCGTTTCCTTTCTTGCATTCGCCGGCCTTCAATCAGAAACGGAAGGCAGGTGGGATTACCTGGGTATGAAAGTTTACTCCATCAGAAATTACTATCCTCATTATGGGAAAATGATGCCATTAGTCAACGACTTTGAGCAGTAATATACCCTCATCAACTTTTTATTTTGCCTAATCAGTTTTCTGGTTTGGATAAAATGCATCAGGAAATTTCTGATTCTTTTAAAGAAATTGATTTCAGGGGTATTAACCATACTTTTCAGTTTATTTCATTTATGATTACATTTACCTCAACTTAACCACTTCCGGTAAATGAAAAATGCTGTCATATTGCTTATTCCGGCCTGCATCTTATTCATTTTCGGATGTACTGTCGGAGTGGACAGCAATTCATCCACAAGGCTCAGGGTTACCAACATCAGACTTGCTTACCACGAGTTGTACCTTGTTTCAGACGGTAAAAGGTTGAATACCTTCCGTTGTTCTGCCGGAGAGAATGTACGTCTCGTCATTACCGGGCTTACGGGTTTTGAATCAACCAGCGATCGCATTTTTCCCGGTATATCTGTGAAAGTAACGGATCATCTGGGCAAAATTCTTGTGAACAAGTCCGATCTGTTTGCAGAACCTGGCTCAAATGGTCTTCCTGCAGACAGTGTGCGGAACCATATCGAAATCCGCATGCCATTGGATAGCTCCTTTATCCAGGGGTGCAATTATTTGTGCAGGATCAGGATCTGGGACAAGGCGGGTAGGGGAGAGCTTATTGCAGAACATTTGTTCTCGCTGAAATAATGGCCGGCAAATCAGTCTGCCCTGACCGTACACCAATTATTGTGGTAAGAGAGCGCTTTTCTGATGCATAGTAAGTTGTTTGATCGGTTATGTCATACATGCTCATACCTTTGAATATTGCCCATGCAGAGACTCCACTGTATGGATATCATTAAAATGATTGTCCGATTCAATTTCTTTTCTAATTTAGTGCGCTTGGATTCTTCTGAAATTCATCATGAAACTTCTACCTTGCAAACCTTTGAGTAGTTCGCTCAAGCTTTGATTTGCCGGGATCACGATAGCGTTGATTAATTGAAATACCATCAATGGAAAAGAAGGCTGTAAAGATCCTGTTTGTGGATAGCAATAAGTCCGGTACGATGCAGGTTGTCCGCGAGTTAAAAAAGAATGGTATATACCTAAGTTTTCTTAGAATTGAAACCTATGACGAGTTCAGGGAACAGATTTCAGCATTTAATCCCGATGTGATCATCGCGGAATATCTCCTTCCGGGATGGGACGGATTGAAAGCTTTAAAAACACTGAGGGCCGGGGAATCTCATGTTCCTTTTATTATTTATACAGCAAAAGGGAACGAATCGGTTGCTGTAGAATTCATGAAATGTGGCGCCGATGATTATTTGAATAAAAACACCCCTGGCCGCATTGCCGATACGGTTTCCAATGCTCTTGATAAGGCCGTTGGGCAGAAGCAGAAATCGGTATCCGCCGATTTAATGGCAAACGCCGAACGTCTACGGCAAATTATCAATAGCGCTCAGGATGCAGTTATCCTGACCGATGCCTTTGGAAAGATATCATACTGGAACCCTGCTGCAGAAAGAATATTCGGGTACAAGCCGGGAGAATGCCTGGGAACGGATCCTCATTATTTGATCGCAACCCCACAAATCAAAAATGATGAAGAAGAAGCAATGACCCATTTTATGGCTACCGGCGAGGGTCGGTTCATCAACAAAACCATTGAGGTAATAGCAAAACATAAAGAGGGATGGATATTTCCAGTAGAAATTTCCCTGTCCCCAATCTATTATGAAAATGGATATGGAGCTGTGGCCATTATAAGAGATATTGCAGAAAGGAAGAAGGCAGCCGAGGAAATTTCAAGAAAGGAGAGCCAGTTCAGTGCATTGATCGAATTGGCAGGCGATGCCATTTTTGTTGCAGATTTTAATTCTGCTTTAGTTATTCTGGCTAATGAACAGGCATGCAAATCTTTAGGCTATACCAAGGAGGAACTTTTTCAGAAAACCATCTATGAATTTGACTCTGTTTTCGGTGAAAAGAAAATTCAATTTGAGTTCTGGTCCAGGATGGTTCCCGGGAAAATTGAGACCATTGAGGTGCTTCATCAGCGCAAGGATGGAAGTGTATTTCCGGTCGAAGTAAGAACAACGCTTATTGATTTCGATGGTCATAAATCTGTCCTCGGAATAGCCCGCGATATAACCGAGCGCAAGAATGCCGAAGCAGACCTACGTATGAGCGAAAACCGTTTCAGAACGCTTTTTGAAGAATCGGGTGATTTTATTTTTATACTTGAGCCCTCCATCGAAAAAGGACTGCCAATAATCGATGCCAATGAAGCTGCATGCCGGTTTCATGGTTATTCCAGAGAAGAACTCACTGGTAAGGCAATGTTCTCCCTCGATGTTGATATAATAGAACAACCGGTTACTCATCTTTTCGATCAGTTAAAATCAGGAGAACAGATCATTTTTGAGCGCAAACACAGGAAAAAGAACGGTTCGGAATTCTATGTTGAGATTTCAGCCAAACTCGCTGAATCACGGAACGGTTCAAGTATCATCATTTCAAGGGAGATCGACATAACAGACCGTAAAAATGCAGAGGAAAAACTCCTTCAAAGTGAGAAAAACTACCGGCTGCTGTACGAAAATTCTCCAATTGGCATCTATATCGCCAGTCCTCAGGGACAGTTACTTAATGTAAATCAGGCTGCCCTGGATATGCTTGGCTCACCCTCCGAAGAAGCAATGAGGCAGATCAATTTGCTTACATATTCTTCCCTGGTCGAAACCGGCTACTCCGGAAAGTTTAAGGAATGTGTGGAATCAGGTAAGACCGTTCAAATGGAACTGCTGTATACTTCTAAATGGGACAAACAGGTATATATGTCCAGTTTCCTCGTCCCGCTTAAAGATGCGCAGGGTCGCGTGGAAAAGGTATACACCTTTATGCAGGATATTTCCGAAAGAAAAAAGGCGGAGTACCTTCTGACCAGGAGCATTGAACGCTGGGAAAGTTTGTTCAACAACAGTCCGAATTCCATTGCAATATACAGCGCAGTGGACAATGGACAGGATTTCATTTTCAATGATTTCAACCCAATGGCCGAAAAGGTAGATAAAATAGACCGGCAGCAGGTCATCGGCAAAAGGGTCACTGAAGTGTTTCCTTCCGTGGCGGAACTTGGCTTCCTCGAAGCCTTTCGAAGGGTATGGAAAACCGGGAAGACCGAGGTCATGAATAATATTAATTACCGCGATAAACGCCTCGAGGGTTGGAGAGAGAACATCATCTACCGGTTGAACACAGGAGAGGTGGTGACAATTTTTAACGACATCAGCGACCGCAAAAAGGCCGAACAGGACTTGCAGAATTCACTCGCCGAAAACAAGGCCCTGCTCAGCGCCAACCCCGATCTGATGTTCGTATTCGACAGGAATTGCTGTATTCTCCAATTTCATGTCAATAAAGCTGGGTTATACACTGATCCGGGGAATTTCCTCTATAGACCAGTTGATGAAATATTACCTCCGGATGTGGTAAAGCTTACCCATGAAAAAGTTGATTATGTTCTCTCCACCGGTGAACTTACCACGGGAAGCTATTCGCTCGAAAAAGACGGGGTGACCTCCTTTTTTGAATCGCGCTACGTCCTTTTAAATCAGGACAAGGTGCTTGCTATCGTACGGGATATTACCGATCGCGTTAAAGCCGAATTTAACCTGCTCCTGGCCAGGAAGAAAACTGAGGAAAGCGAGGAACAGCTCAAGGTGTTCATTAATTCTATCCCCGATATCATCTGTTTCAAAGATGGTCATGGTCGCTGGCTTATGGCCAACCAGTCCGATCTTGAACTATTCTGCCTTACCAATGTGGATTATTTTAGCAAAACGGATGCCGAACTGGCCGATTACACGGATGAAATCTATCGCGAAGCTTTTTTATACTGCATGAATACCGACGAAAAAGCTTGGCTGAATATAACCACTTCCCATGGTATTGAAATTATTCCAACCATAAGCGGCGAAAAGAAAGTGTTCGACGTAATCAAAACCCCGATCTTCTATCCCAACGGAGAACGAAAGGCCCTCGCTGTGGTTGGCCGCAATATCACCGAGTTGTATCATGCCCAGAAGGAGTTGGAGATCGCAAAAAACAAAGCCGAAGGCGCCGACCGGTTGAAGACTGCCTTCCTCCAGAATATGTCGCATGAAATCAGAACTCCCCTGAATGCCATAGAGGGTTTCTCGGATATGCTTACCAGGAATGAACTATCGGAAGAAAAAAAGAAAAATTTTGTTTCCATAATCCGTAACAGCAGCAGGCAACTGCTCTCCATCGTTTCGGATATCCTTACTATAGCATCGCTCGAAACCAGGCAGGAAAAAATCAATACTGAGCAGGTTTGTGTAAACGAAATGATCATCAACCTGCTGGCAATATTCAAGCAGCAGTCCGTCAACCAGAACGTTTCCTTGTTTACCAGGCAAACCCTTAGCGATGCACAATCGGAGATCCATACCGACAAGACCAAGCTTACCCAGATTCTTTCCAACCTGGTTTCAAATGCCCTGAAGTTCACCCATGAAGGGTTTGTAGAATTCGGCTATACCCTGAAGGAACCCGGCCAGGATTCCTCCATGAAAAGCCCTTACCTCGAATTTTTTGTGAAAGACAGCGGCATTGGCATTAAATCAGAGCTTCATGAGAAAATATTTGAACGGTTCCTGCAGGCCGATCTGAACATCAGTAAAAAATATGGAGGCACAGGCCTGGGCCTTTCTATATCCAAAGGGTTTGTTGAATTGCTCGGTGGCAGCATATGGGTGGAATCCATACCCGGCCAGGGCTCCTCATTCTTTTTTACCATTCCCTATGTGCCCGTGCACAATGCAGGCTCGCATGGCGCTTCTGCCGAAAAGCAGTCAGCTTCAGGAAAAACCATTCTTGTGGCTGAGGATGATGAATTCAATTTCCTTCTCATCAGGGAATTGTTGAACCGCTCCGGCCTCCAGATCATCCATGCCAGGGACGGCCAGGAAGTCATCGATCTTTTCAAGCAAAACCCGGAAGTACGGCTAATCCTCATGGATATTAAAATGCCAGTCATGGAGGGACACGAAGCGGCCCGGATCATCAGGCAAATGAATGCTAATATCCCCATTATTGCCCAGTCGGCCTATGCCATGGATTACGAAATTGAAAAATACGGCAGCATTTTCGATAACTACCTTACCAAACCGCTTGACGGACCTACCCTGAAAAAGACCATCGCCAGGTATATTCAGCTCTAATCAGCAGGCTATCATGGCAATGCGTTCAAGAGTCCTGTGGCAGCCTTTCTTTTAATTGAACTGGTATTGCTGAAGAACAAGCACTGTATTCACAGCAATATGTATGCTTATCATTATATACTTCAGGGAATCGGCCTGTTCCCGGGAATCATAGAATAGCGAAATCACTGCCGCAGGCTGTTTCAATCGCCAATAAAGATCAGTTCATCGACCGGTATTCATTGGGTGTGTATCCGGTTTCATTCTTGAACATACGGCTGAAATGCTGGGGATATTTAAAACCAAGCTCATAGGCGATCTCACTTACCGATTTCGTAGTGTCGAAAATGCGTTCCTTGGCCAGGTTGATCAGCTTGAACTGGATTTGTTCCTGTGCCGACTTGCCGGTTTCTTTTTTTATCAGATCCCCGAAATAATTGGCCGATAAATGCAACTGGTCAGCACAGTATTTTACTGTGGGTAAGCCGCTCGTTTGGGTTATTTCTGAATGGAAATAGTTATCAAGCAATTCTTCGAACTTCATTACCACGTCCTTGTTCACATGGCTTCGGGTAATAAACTGGCGATCATAAAAACGCATGCTGTAATTCAGTAACAGTTCTATATTGTTTGCGATAAGTGTTTTACTGTGCTTGTCTATTGACTGCCTTATTTCATAGTCAATTTTACCAAGGCTGTCCATTACAATTTGGCGTTCTTTTTCAGACAAATGCAAGGCCTCATTGGCCTCATAAGAAAAAAATGTATACTCTTTGATATGCTGCCCCAGGGAAGTTCCCCTGATCAGATCGGGATGAAAAAACAACCCCCAGCCTTTGGGCTGAAAATTGTTCACATCATTTTGAATCCCCACCACCTGCCCGGGCGCTATAAAAACCAGTGTTCCTTCCTGGTAGTCATAATAGTTGCAGCCATACTTCAGATCCCCGCATTTTACTTCCTTCAGGAAAACGCAATAAAAGCCAAAGTGAACACGGGCATTCATAATGGGTTTGGTTTTTGAAAGATCGATCACGCTGACCAGGGGATGCAGAGTTTCCACTCCCCGCATGGTATTGTATTGCGCAATATTTTCCAGTTTGATGATTTCTTCCATTGCTTTATCTTTGAATCCGAAACAAAGTTATGGCTTATTTACCAGAATGTTACCGTCCGAAATGCACAATCCGTAATTCGGGTATGAAAATCAGTAATCCATATAAAACAACAATCGGGCTTCCGTCTCAACTTTGCATCGGGAACAGAAATGATCTTAGCTTTCCGGTAAGAAAATAGTAACCGCAACTTCAATTTTCCTGTTCATCGTGGCTGCAACGAGCCAACCGGTGAAAAGTAAAAAACAGACGGGCAACTCTTCGTACCGGATTCATCAGGTTAAACATTTTAATACATCAGAATATGAAAACACGTAAATTAGGAAAAAGCGGTCTTGAAGTTTCCGCCCTGGGCCTGGGCTGTATGGGTATGAGCTTCGGATATGGCGTCATTGCCGACAAGGCCGAATCAATTAAGCTGATCCGCAAGGCGGTTGAACTGGGGGTTACCTTTTTCGATACGGCCGAAGTATATGGCCCTTATATCAACGAGGAACTGGTGGGTGAAGCATTGGAACCTTTTAAAGGGAAGGTTGTAGTCGCTACGAAGTTTGGCTTCAATATTGGCGGACCAGGCCTCAACAGCCGACCCGATAATATCCGGAAGGTGGCCGATGAGTCTCTCAAACGTCTCAGGATGGATTGCATTGACCTGTTTTACCAACATCGAGTCGATCCGGATGTGCCTATTGAAGATGTTGCAGGAACAGTGAAAGATTTGATTGCTGCCGGAAAGGTGAAACACTTCGGCTTGTCCGAGGCAGGGGCTAAGACCATCCGTCGTGCTCATGCCGTATGCCCGGTAACTGCTCTGCAAAGCGAATATTCATTATGGTGGCGCGAACCCGAAGATGAAATCATGCCCGTCCTTGAAGAATTGGGTATTGGCTTCGTCCCTTTCAGTCCGCTGGGAAAAGGCTTTCTAACCGGAAAGATAAATGAGAACACGAAATTCGAAAGCAACGACTTCCGCAGCACCACACCCCGCATGAGTCCCGAAAACCTGAAGAAGAACATGGTGTT
>JAKAMP010000036.1 GCA_021812865.1 Bacteroidota bacterium
TGGGGCCGCAAAACTCCGGGTTCGCACATTTCGTGGACGTTACCGCGCATGTCTTGCAGAGGGCGTAGGGAAGAAAGAGTTGTAGTGGACTTCATCAAGAATGAATAATATATCACATTCTAAAATATTGCAATCAGTTCATATTCAATAATGAAATAAATAAGCAAATCACATTAATTTTTAAACAGGTTCTAAAGGTCTGTTTTCTTAGCCAGATATGACAACATGTGCGTATAAGGTACTGTTTTGTCAACCTTGCATTGAAATATGCCTTGATTATTTTCTCAATGGTTTGGTGATACATGAATCCCACATAAAGATATCGACCACTATATAACATCGCGGCGGCTGTCTCAAGATCATAATCCGACAGATCGATCCAATATTTGACTCTTTTGTCCATCAATCCATTTTTAACAAAGATATGAAATGAAATTGGCAGTCAGACTATTTGGTCAGGGGTAATTGACCTCCCCAACTCTGTGAAATTGCATAAACTTAAAATTAATCCCTTTTTAATGGCTGAATGATAGCTCATTCGGTTTTTTTTACCGGCCGAATGCCTTTCTCCTGTTGACTGCCATGATTTCTTCCATACATTTGTGCTGCAAACTTTTCGTTTGAGCCGGGTCTAATGGATATGTTCATGTATGCAGTTTTATTAAGTGAAACCGTTAAAGTATCAATGAAAAGGCGCTTCGGTCATAATTCGATACAAGCAAAAACATCAACCGGCAAAACTTCCTGTGGGTGGTTCGCCCAAAATCAGCTTCTTTCCTTAAGAACCTATATCAATACCGATTAAGAAATGTTCAGATTTATCCTTTCTGTTCAGTTTTCCCTGCTGTATATGCTTTTTTCAGGAGCATCTGCAAACGGCCAGGTGAGGATTACCGACAAACCGGCCGAAAAAATTGTAGTATTCGGGAATCATACACTTGAGTTTACCCTTGATTATGATAAGAAATGTATGGTTAAAGCCATGAAGGTGAATGGGGAGTCTGTACTATCCGTGCAGGAGGGGATGTTTTCGGGGATCCGGACGGCAGCCGATACCTTTTCGACCTGCAGGCTGGATGTGTCGCCTGAGGTAAGTGTTATGAAGAACGAGGTGAAAGTCTCCGGCATCCGGTATGGCACAGATCAGTGTCCTGTTCAGGAAACCTGGACTTTCCTCCTTTCCGATTCCAGCATCAGGTTTGAGATTGAACGCACGGTTGACCGGTCATTCAGGGCTGAAGAAGTATCTTTCCCTTCGGTGATATTCAACAGCATTCATACCTGGGACGGGGCATTCCTGGGTTACGGGGGACTGGCCTGGTTCTATTTGTTCAACGAAAAACTGTGTACTTATGGCGTTCACACGGGTTCTGCGGTGTTCTGGAACAGCGCCACAGGGAACGGGCTGAGCATCTCGGCTCTGGCGGGAGGAAAACAGGTCGCTTCGAAATTCACACGAACAGGAAACGACCAGCTGTTGTTTGCCGTTTCGGTTTCGGACAGCTCCATGAATTACCGCTATGATGCCGGCACCAACCGGAGAAGGTTTGTGCGTGCGAAGACCGATGTGTGGAATGGCTTTATGGTACCAGCCGGGAAAAATACTGAATCTCTCACTTTTACATATGTAAATTATAAAAGCGAATACAACCGGGGCCATTTTGTGGGGATCAACGGGGAGCAGGTTTCCCGGCTGGCGAATACCATAGCGAGGATCGGTGTGATCGATGCAAAGCATTTCGGGGGCAACAGCTGGCATACACCCTACGGCCCCATCTGCCTGCACGAACAGTATATAGCCCAGCTGGGCTTAGCCATTGATGATCCGCATTACATAAACGGATATGCGCAATGCCTGGATTATTACAGGGACAATGCCATTCAACCCGACGGCAGGGTGCTGGCCAGATGGGCCTACACCGATGAGGATGCCATGCCGGGAACTGCCACCCCGAAAGGCTTTTATGAGGCACAATGGGGATACCTGATGGACTCCAATCCCGACTTTGTTACCAATGTTTCGGAGCTATACCGGCAAAGCGGCGATTCCGCCTGGGTAAGGAAACAGAAGGCAGCCTGCGAAAGGGCTCTTGATTATATGCTGAAGAGAGATGCTGATGGCAACCACCTGGTGGAAATGATGACCGACTATCATACGCAGAAAAGAGGCAGCGATTGGATCGACATTATCTGGGCATCTTATGAAAATGCTTTCGTCAATGCCAAACTTTATTATGCACTTACCTTATGGGCAGGCATTGAGAAACAGCTGGGTGATGAGGGAAAATCGTCTTACTATTCTGCCTGGGCTTCTGCTTTGAAAACCAGCTTCAACAAGCCAACCAGTCAGGGAGGATTCTGGGATGCGAAGAACGGCTGGTACGTTCACTGGCTCGACAAGGATCATTCGGTACATGGCGATAACCTGGTGGTGCCAGTGAATTTCATGGCCATAGGCTATGGTATCTGCGATGATGAACAGCGCAAAAAGTCCATTCTTGACCAGGTGGAAGCACAGATGGAAAGGGAAAAACTGTTTGCCTGGCCCTTGTGCATGTATTCCTATGCGAAGGGCGAAGGCAACGACTGGCAGTTTCCGTTTCCCAATTATGAAAACGGCGATATCTTCCTGTCGTGGGGAGGACTGGGTGTTGAGGTCTATGCGTCATACAAGCCAGAACTGGCCCTGAAGTACGTGGAAAACATACTGGCCCGTTATGCCGTCGACGGACTCGCTTTTCAAAGGTATGGACGGCTGAAGCAGGATGGGTTGGGAGACGATATTCTTTCGGGGAACAGCCTTGCCATTGCAGGGTTGTACAAAGCCATTTACGGCATCAATCCCATGCCCAACCGCATGGTTCTCAATCCGCATCTGCCCGGTAAGCTCCTGGGAACCACCTTGTATTACCGGTTCAGGGGGGACAGGCTGACCATCCATTACGAGAAAGACCGCTATGCCATTTCGAATGCCCGCTTCAGGCTTGTTTCTTCAGGCGATTTTGGTTTCAGCGCAGGCAAGGATGAAGTGAATTATTTCTTCCACGGGAGTGACTATCCTTCATTAGTGGTCAAAGCAACCGGGACCGGCAGACTTTCGATTGAAATGGGAAACTGGAAAGATACGGAACGAAGCTGGAAGCAAACAGCCGCGGTTGACCTGGCGAAGATAAACTATACCCTCTGTCAGTTACAGCCCGGGAAGAAATACAATGTTTCCATTGATGGCAAGCTATTCAGAACTCTAAGCAGTGATCGCTCAGGTTGCCTGGCGCTGGACATAATGGCAGCGGCCGGTTCCAGGGAAATACAGGTGAGGTTGAAACTGAATTGAAATAAAGATTATCCAGTTGGACGGGCCATTACCTGGGGAATGCAATGGCCTGAAGATACAAACGGTTTTAGAATGTTGATTTTTATTGTGAACAGATATTTATTTGCGAAATGTTTAAAAACTGAGGTCATGAAAAAACGCTTTTATCTGCTGCTCCTGGCAGCGCTTTTACCTGTTACCATGCTGGCTCAGCCTTTTGCAGCCAGGGCTAAATACAATATCGCAAGGGACAAGGTATTGTATACAGTAGGATATGCCCATCTCGACACCGAGTGGAACTGGGAATATCCAACCACCATCGATGAGTATATCAAGAACACCATGCTTGATAACTTCAAGCTTTTTGAAAAGTACCCCGACTATGTGTTCAACTTCACCGGGTCGAGGCGTTACCGTATGATGAAAGAATATTACCCCGAAGATTACAAAAAGGTGAGCGATTATATCGGGCAGGGACGGTGGTATGTTTCGGGTTCTTCGGTAGATGAAGGCGAAGTGAATATATCTTCTTCTGAATCCGTTCTGCGCCAGGTTCTCTATGGCAATCTCTATTTCAAGAGGGAATTCAACAAGGTAAGCGAAGATTACATGTTGCCCGACTGTTTCGGGTTCGTGGCTACCCTGCCTTCGGTATGGAGCCATGCCGGGTTGTTGGGCTTTTCCACCCAGAAACTTACCTGGCATTCGGCCAATGGCGTTCCTTTTAATGTGGGCATATGGTATGGTCCCGATGGCAAAGGTCTGGTCTGCGCCCTGAATGCTACCAGCTATAGTGGAGGCGTAGTGGAAAGGCTTGATAAGGATCAGGCATGGACAGACCGCATCAACAGCGATATCAGGAAGTATGGCATTTCCTTTGATTACCGTTACTATGGCACTGGCGATATTGGAGGATCTCCCAGGGAAAAGGATGTGAATAACGCCGTGAACAGCCTCAGGCATGATGACAGCAATTTCAAGGTGATCCTTACCTCGTCTGACCAGATGTTCAAAGACATTACTCCTGACCTCCGCGCAAAACTGCCCACCTATCAGGGCGACCTGCTGCTTACCGAACACAGCGCCGGTTCCATGACTTCCGAATCGTTCATGAAACGTGCCAACCGGAAGAACGAGCAACTGGCCAAATCAACAGAAAAGCTGGCTGTAATTGCCGACTGGCTTGGCGCTGCAGCCTACCCGATGACCAAGCTGAACAACTCCTGGGATCTTGTCCTGGGAAGCCAGTTTCACGATATTCTTCCCGGAACCGCAACGCCCAAGGCATACACCTATGCATGGAATGATGAGTTCATTGCCATGAATGGTTTCTCGGCGGCGCTGAAAAACTCCGTAGATGCCATTGCCCAGGGACTGAATACCCAGGTGAAAGGAAGGGCCGTTGTGGTGTATAACCCGGTGGCCATTGCCCGCGAAGATGTGGTAAACGTAAACCTCACTTACAATAAGCTTCCGGCAAACCTCGAAGTAGTAGACCAGAATGGGAATACCGTTCCATCGCAGATCACCTCGGCAAACGGCAATAATGTGTCCCTGATCTTCCTGGCAAAGGTTTCTTCTGCAGGACTTGCCGTTTACGATGTGCGCGAAACAACCAGTAAGCCGGCACAGTCTACCCTTGTCGTCACCAACAATACCCTGGAGAACGATTATTTCAAGGTAACCATTGATGTGAACGGCGATATATCGGGCATTTTCGATAAAACAGCCCAGAAGGAAGTTCTGGTTAAGCCGGCCTCGCTCGAATTCCAGAAAGAGGCCCCCAAGGATTGGCCTGCATGGAATATGGACTGGAACGACCGCAAATATCCGCCGATCGACTATCTGAACAAGGATGTGAAAATCAGGATCCTTGAGCAGGGGCCGGTAAGAATTGCCCTTGAAGTGACCAAAGGAGGTCAGAATTCGGAAATCTCACAGGTTATCAGTCTGTCTTCCGGTGAGGCAGGTAAGCGGATTGAAGTGAAAAATAAAATCGATTGGCAGTCTAAGGAAGTCAGCCTGAAAGCCGCTTTCCCGGTAAACGCAACAAACGATGTGGCAACCTATGGCATGAGTACGGCTGCCATTCAGCGCTGTACCAACAACGAAGTGAAGTACGAGGTGCCCGGGCGTGAATGGATCGACCTGACGAGCCGCTCGAATAACTTCGGGGTTTCCATCCTGGAGGACTGCAAATATGGGTCGGACAAGCCCGATGAGAACACCCTGCGCCTTACCCTGATGTATACGCCCAAGGCCAATTCATTTGTTTACCAGGGCACTCAGGACTGGGGCATACACGATTTCACGTACGCCATTTATCCTCATGTGGGCGACTGGGCCTATGCGGGAACGCCCTGGCAGGGATATTTTGTGAATGCCCCGCTGCTTGGCTTCGAAACCACAAAGCATGATGGCGTTCTCGGCAAGGAGTTTTCGCTGGTCAAAGTGAATACCGGCCAGGTAGATGTAAAAGCTTTCAAGAAGGCTGAAGAAAGCGACTATTACATTGTGCGTGTGAACGAACTGTATGGCCGGTCGGCCGACAATGTTACCCTGACTTTCCCCGGCAGGATTGTGGATGCTTACGAGGTGAACGGCCAGGAACAGAAAATCGGGGGGGCCGATTTTAGCAATGGAACCCTCAACTTCAACATGACCCGTTTCCTGATCCGCAGCTTTGCCGTGAAATTCGAAAAACCGGGGAAGACCTATAATTTGCCCGAACAGAAGAACATCCCTCTGCCCTTTAACGAGGATGTGATCAGCTTCGACAGTAACCGCGCCGACGGGAACATGGTCAACGGATTGACCTTGCCTGCTGAGCTCGTACCAGCTGAAATTACCAGCGAGGACATTCATTTTACCATGGGCAATACCGCTGATGGCGCAAAGAATGTGGTTTCTGCAAATGGACAGAAGATAACCCTTCCGGCAGGGAATTTCAATAAGCTTTATATCCTTGCGGCAGCGACCAAAGATACACAAGGTGTGCTGAAGGTAGGCAATGAGAATGTGAAACTTGGAGTCCAGGACTGGACCGGCTTTATTGGCCAGCATTATGGACGCGTGCTTACCGATGAGGATACCAAAGTGACCAAAATTACCGATGCATTTGTGAAACGCGACGATATTGCATGGTATGCTTCGCATTGTCATTCACCCAAGGGAAATGAAGCCTACCAGTATAGTTACCTGTATAAATATGAGATCAATATTCCCAAAGGGGCTACAAGCATTACCCTTCCGCAGAACGGAGATATCAAGATATTTGCCATTACCGTGGCTGATAAAACGGCTCCCGATATCACTTCGCTTCAACCGCTGTATGACGATTTCAAGGATAACAAGCCTGTGCAGTTAAGGTAACGACAGAGCGCACAATCATTTCAGCCCGGGAATCTTTGATGAATTCCGGGCTGATCTTTTTGATCTGGTTGTTTTCGGGCCTGAGGTCTGCAGTTCCCAAGGTGGCTATTTGAAAGAACCAAAGTCGAATGCTGGCAGTTTACTTCTGATTATTCACCACCCACCACCACATTCCATGGCCGCACATGCCATTCAGCGATCAACCCGTTTTTTACATAGGGATCGTTTTTCACGAAAGCTTCAGCAACCGCCTGACTGTCTCCCTTAAAAATCAGTATGGCGCTGTCCACCGGCTCGGCCAGGGCGCCTGCCATGACTATTTTCCTTTCACTGAACATTTTTTGAACAAGCGCCAGGTGCTCGTTTCTGAATGGAACGCGTTTTTCAACGTAATGGTCAACGGTTTTGTAAAACAGGATGTAGTACATGATCGTATGTGTTTCAGGTTGCCGGTACAAATGAATTGACCAGGCAAATATAGGATGCAGGATTCATAAAGTTTTATTTTTTGTGAACGGCTGAACTGATTTGAGGCAGGATCATCAGAAATCGAACTTTCCTTTAATTCTTAAGCCCCATTGGGAAACCCCGGGATTATTGAGGTAGGTGAAACGGTGAACTACATCAACCCTGAAATACCTGAGTATGTTAGAAACGCCAATGCTTCCTTCCACATATGGCCTTTTGTCAAGGTTGTAGGTAATGGGCACAGCCTGGGCATCCACAGGCAGCTTCAGCAGATCGGGCTGATCGGAAGGATTGTTCAGAGAACTAAGGCTCCCGAAAAGTGCTTTTACCGATATCACCTCGCGCAGTTTAAGCTTCTTGAACAGTGGCACCTTATTGAAAAAGAATCCGTTGAAGCAATGATCCAGGTTCACGGCCGTATATTCATCACTTACAAATTCCAGGAAGTTCATGAGGTTATACGAGGCATCGTCGTATGAATAAGTTTGATTGGCCCTGTGAATGTTCAGCAGCGGGTAGGGTACCTTTCCGAATATTTTGTCCGCTTCCAGGGAAAGATCCGTGTAGCCCAGAACGGAAAACCAGAAACGCTTGTTTGCAGTGAATTTCAGGTTCTGATAAGTATAATCCCCGTGGAGGAGTTTCATACCAAAATTCGCCTGGACCTGAAATACAGGATAGCCGTTTGCAATAGATGTGCGGTATATCTTCCCCTGGTAAAATTGTTCATGCGGCGCATATCGCAGAACGATATAAGGTTCTGAAATATTGATATGCGAAGGGTTATTGATATGGGAAAGATAGTCGGTTGAATTAAAGATCAGGTTGCCTGCCGGGGTAATGGTGCTGTACTGGTAACCAACCGTGTAGGAAAAGTGGCTGGGAAACTCATTCAGGTGTTCTATGGAATAAGTGCGGTTGTAATACATCTTGTCGTTTACCCCTCTCTTGAAAGAAAGCAGTATATTGTCGGGTTGTATGTTTTCAAGGTTTTCTCCGGGAATCCTTATTTCATTCTGAGATCGTACACGGATGTATTTAACAGGAAAGTCATGAATGCTGTGCGGGGTAAGCGACCAATAAGTTTCGAAAAGGTGCTTGAGCTTTTCGTCTTTGAAACCGTAGGCAAGGTAACCATTGAAGGTGATTCTTTTGCTGAAAGCAGGAGTGGTATTTCCTCCGAAACGTACCCTGAAACCCTCGATAGGGTTATAGCTCGCAAAGGCGCTATATGGGCCTATTTCGAAATATCTCGTGTCGAAATATGAAGTGAAGATGAGCACCATCAGGCTCATGTCGCGTTTAAATGTTGGGATCTGCTTGATACTATCCACCATGGAATAGATACCTTGCTCTGATCTGGAAAGGGGGATTGGCCGGTTCTCTTTCCAATAGCCGTTGGACCTACTGTTTGCTCCCACAAGAGAGATGTCGTCTTCTCCCCGGTAAATGCTGTCGTCCTGTGGCTGATCAACCCGGTAGTTAGTGTATGATACGGATCTCTCCCCGTAAATTCCAAGGCTGTTCTTTGTAATCCCGAAATCCAGGTCAAGCTCATCATTTTGAAGTACATATCCTTTGTCCTGGATGTTTTCAAAATCCTGTCGTATTCTTACACTTTTCACCCAGTTCAGGTTGATCTGCTTGTTCACCGTCATGTCAACTCTTTTCACCGCATAGTTGCTGTCGGGCAGAATATACAGCTCGCCCTGGAAGAGCATGTCGGTCTTGTTCCGGGGAACAAAAGCCATATGGATGACCTGTACGTGGTTCACCATGGAGGTATCGAGGATGAAATACTTGTAAAACACAGGGGCCGTAACGGCAATCGGACTTAAAAACTGGTTGCTTACAAAAATGATGTTTTCATCATAGATGTTGATGTTCTGGTAGAAATATTTCAGGTATTCCGAAACGCCTTTTTCATCAACGTATTCGTCAATACTGATCATCTTGCTTGCTTTTACCACTTCCTTATGCCGATCTGGTTTACTGAAATAGCAGTCCGACAGCGATTCCTGTATATATATGGGAAGAATTTCCTTGGCGTCGATCCGGGTAGAATCGGTATTGGAAAAAATGAACTGGAAATGGGTGAAAATCTTCTTCTGCTTAAATGCCTCATTGATGTTGCTCAGGGCAAACTTTTTCTTCTCGTACTTTTCATAGGATAGTGTCTGGAAATTTCCTCCCTGGTTGGCTTTCCGGTTCCTGATCACATCCTCAATGAGATCAACCGCTGGATTGTTCCGGTTCTTATACCTGAACCTTCCCGGTTTGACAACCACTTCCTTTAACGCCTGCACGTCGGTTTTCAGCCTGATATCCACGTTGTTGACCTGGCCGGGCCGAACCCTTATTGTCTGGGTAATATACCCGATGTACGACACGAATATGCGGGTAACGGTATCTGAGGTAACGAGCTTGTATTTGCCGTTGTTATCGCTGTTTGTTCCCTGCAAATGACCGGTAATGGCCAAGACTACATAAGGTAAGGTTTCACCCGTAATGCTGTCGGTTACCGTACCCCTGACGATTGTTTTTCCCATTCCCTGGGCATAAACACCTGGTAACAGCATCACATTCCATAGGTACAATGCCAGCAGAGTGCAAATAAACTTAAGATGAAAAAACTTAAATGGGTCGAAAATATATATCCTCACTCCAGGTCCTTTAAGATTATATAACAAATGAACAGTCAGGTGGGTTTATTGTGTTTTGTTAACTAATTATGAATCTTAATTTTATTCAGGTCGTTTTCCCGGGGAATAATTGTTCGGAACCTTCAGCAAATCGGGATAGACTTCTCCCAATCCATAAAATTTCAAATATATAAACAATTGAGCGCATTGACAAACCGAGGTTTTGTTCCATTGAACAAGGCCATTCATAAACTTGAGGCTAAACGCCTCAGAAAATACCGGGTTTACTAGAACGCAATATGATCTTGTGTGGAATGTGCTTCAGTGTTGATATTCTGTGGTTTGCTGTTTCAGCCTGAATGTTAAAATCGTTCGGACCGACCGTTTTACATGGGCTGCAGCGAAGGCGAAAAGAAACCAAATGTTAAACGGTATCATAAGCTTACGCAAAAAAGCTGTTATTAATCCGATAAAAGAAATATTTTTGTTAGTTCTGGTTGTCAGGAACCTTGAGCAATTTTGACCAATACCGGGGCTGAGCATTGTCTCCGGTCGTGTGGACGATATCATTATGGAAGAAAAGAACATCAGGGCAGAGGAATTTCGTCTCATATTCGAGAACCACCAGGCTGTAATGCTCCTGGTTGATCCTGAATCGGGTTCCATAATTGATGGCAACCTTGCAGCGGTCCGTTATTATGGATATTCCAGAGAGGAGTTGAAGCGGATGACCGTTGGGGATATCAATCCTGCCGATCCTCCCGGACGTGAGGAGACAAAAAAGCATATAGACCACCAGTTAAGTGATTATTTTCTTATTCAACACAGGCTGGCCAACGGGGAATTACGAACTGTGGAAGTGCACTCTTCCCCAATACAGCTTGACGGTAAAATCATCCATTTTTCCATTATACATGATGTAACGGAACGAAAAATAGCTGAGGATGCTTTACGGGAAAGCGAGGTAAACTACCGGAACCTTTTCAACAGTGTTTCAGACTCTATTTATATTCAGGATGAAAATGG
>JAKAMP010000037.1 GCA_021812865.1 Bacteroidota bacterium
GCCGGTATAGATCAGAAGAAAATCGGCATTTTCGATCTGATCACGGTTCTTCTGAAGAATGGTTGGCGTAATTTCTCCTGCCCCCTGTGCGTTTAAAACCCATGCCTTTCCTGCAAACGAGGCAACGCTGAATAGCTCAAGCGACTTTCCACCCGGGAGCATATGGGCAGGGGCATCCATGTGCGTGCCGGTATGAGAAAGCATGGTAAGGAGTGTTTCCTGAAAACCGTGTTTCTGTACCGTAAATGGTGTGTTTAATACGGGCTGACTCATTCCAGGGAAAACAGGCATCCCCTCATGAATCTCGTGTGAAAGATCAAAAATTTCCATCTTGTTCAATTAAGGCAATTTCAAAATACTATGCATTGATAAAGGCTGCAGGAAAACTACTTTGGCAGTCCTCCGAATAATTTTCTCAACCTGCGGTGAAACTTGTGAAAACTCTTTACCGGCTCGGCATACATCATAATGCATTCACCGTATACCAGGCTGATGCCTTTTTGTTTTGCCATCGCTATGGCTTCCGGAGTCTCTGATTTTTGCTGAATCCAGATATGCTGAAATCCTTTTGCAATAGCCTCTTCCATAACCTGGCCTGTCGAACCGGCCGGAGTGACAATATACAAATGGGTGAGATGAGGGGGCAAGTCTGCCACACGGGCATAGCACTTTCTTTCGTCAATGCTTTCTGCATGCGGGTTAACCGGATACAGGGTAAATCCCTTGGCCAGCAGTTCGCTGAATACCCTGTAGCCAAAGTGCTGATTGTTGCGCGAAACGCCTGCAATGGCAATTTCATTGGCGGAAAGAAAATCATTGATGGATTGCCGGATGGTCATATTTTTGCAGTTTTAGGGTTACAATGGCGGTGGTATGTACTGGAAAGGTCTCTCAGGGGCATGATCATTCTTAAATGTACCGCATTCTCATGTAAATGTATTAAGTTTGTTTGAGGGAGCCAAAAACATGATTCGATTATTGGCCATTTTGATCCTTTTTCCCGGAATCCTCCTGAAGGTTTCTGACCTGGGAGCGCAGGGCCCCCACATGAATCTTCCTGTGAAAGAGTACAATTTCGGAAGGGTGGCAAATGTGCAGTATCCTCCGGCTGCCTTTGAATTTCAAAATACAGGAGATGCCCCATTGACGATCCTCATGGTGCAGGCCAATCCGGGGGTGAATATTAATTTCCCCCGCAGATTTATTCAACCAGGGGAACATGATTATCTCTATGTTTATCCCAGGGGAAATTCTCCCGGCCCGTTCAAAGAAGATATCCGTATATTTACCAACGCTTCCGACAGCCCCCTGCTCATTTCCGTTAAAGGGGAGAGAATAAGCATTTTGAATTGTTTTCCCGATGCTTCAGATATGACCATCAGAACGGTTTATGTGGTTAACAAAATTTCCAGGGAACCGGTTTCCGGTGCAGCGCTGTCGTTCATTCATAATAACCAGGACCAAATTTCTTCAAAAACAGGAAGAAGGGGAAGTGTAAATGTGTCGCTAAAAATCGGGCTGTATGCTGCCCACATCAGCAGGGAGGGATTTGCTGATCTGGCCGATACCTTTTTCCTGGCAAAATCGGTTCCTGAATTGTATTTTGAATTGTTGCCCCTGAAGGCGAATTCAAAGCCTGACAGGAAATTGGATGCACAGCCAACAGAACCGTCCGATTCATCACTGCTGCCCGTAAACCTATATGCCTCCAATAACATAGTCTTTCTGATCGACATATCCCAGTCAATGAGCAGGGAGGGCAAGATAGAAACCCTGAAAAAGTCAATCGTCTCCCTGTTTGCTGCCTTGCGCAACATTGACAAGGTATCGCTACTCACTTATGCCACCGAACCTAAGTTGGTAATGCTATCTGTCAATGGAATGGAAAAGGAGATGCTCGAAAAGCAGGTTGAGAAACTGATGCCGCAGGGGACTACCAATGGGTTGAAATGACTGGAATCTGCATTCGATGTCGCAAAGGACAGTTTCATTCCCGGGGGTAACAACCAGGTGATCATTGCCACTGATGGGCTATTCAGCGAAAATAAAAACGCGGAGCAGCAACTGTTGAAATTAATAAATGACAATGCAGCCAGGGGAATCAGGCTTTCGGTGGTCGGATTTGGGATAAGCCAGGCGGCCTCTGATCGCATGAAAAAAATGGCCGGTGCCGGAAACGGATCTTACATACCTGTGAATGGTTCCGGTTCCGGTGACAGCTTCCTGCTCGATGAAATCCGGAACCAGTCCAGGATAAAAAATAGGGAGGAAAAATAATGTTCAGTCTATTTAGAAAAAAGGAAAAGCCCTTTCAGCTCGAAGACCTGGAAGGACATGCCCTGAAACCGGGCGATAAGGTATTGTCTTTGCGCTATGATCTTGGGGAATGCGTTATAGTGGGGAAGGAGCAAAGCATTGAATATGAATCGCTGAAGACTGGCGAGCTCGTTCACTATGCAAAAATGATCGATGCCGCCTCTGGCAGGCAGAAAGTGCGAAAGATATCAGGTTAAGCTTCCGGCAAGGCCAATGGCCGGCGCAACCTTGCGCATTCCGGCAATGGTTTCCTGAATGAGAAATTCAATATCTACGCCAAGCATCTGTGCGCCTTTTTCTATGACCTCCCTGTTGGCTCCGGCAGCGAAGGTCTTTACTTTCCATTTTTTCTTCACCGAACCGGCCTCCATATCCAGTATGCTCTTGCCTGGCCTTACCAGGGCGCTTGCGGTTACCAGGCCGGTGAGTTCATCCACTGCATACAGCACCTTTTCCATCCTTTCAACAGGTTCAACGTCGGTGCAGATTCCCCAGCCGTGACTGATGATGGCCCTGATGTACTCAGGCGGCCAGTTTCCCTCTTCCAGTATCTTTTTTGTCATTGCGCAATGCTGACCGGGATATTGTTCATAATCCAGGTCATGAGCCAAGCCTATAATTCCCCATTTTTCTTCTTCTTCACCATACAGCGCAGCAAAATGTCTCATCACGGCTTCTACAGCCAGGGCATGTTTGATAAGGCTGTCGCCCGAATTATATTTTTTCAGCAAAACAAAAGCTTCGTCACGCGTAGGAACTGGCATGATATACAGGTTGATACGATAATATTACTGAATGTTCGCAATGACAAAATCAAGGTCCTTTTCCGTGGCATTACCTAAACGGTCAAGGGCCTTCACCTTTACATTATAGGCGCCGGTTTTTTTGAATGAACTGATCATTCCCTGGTAACTTTGCTCCCTGGAACCGTTAACGATGTAGGATAGTCTGTCAAGACCAACCTTGTTATCAGTGGAACTGAGGAATAACATGGCAAACGGAGGGTATCTATCAAGCATTTTGCCGTCAATTTTCTCTTCACCCCTGGGAGCAATGCTGAAACGGCTGAAAATCTCCGGTCCCGTATTGTCAACAATGGCGAGGAAACTTTCCTGATTGGTGTTGTCAACATTGTCGTAACCGATGAAATGCACCACATGCCTGCCTTCCTTTTCTATCTTGAGCGGGGAGCTGTAGGTCTGGTAATTTTCATCATCCACTTTGTATTCAATATGGTTCATGCCTGATTCGTCATCGAACCCGCGAAGCTTTATATCAGTATGACTGCTGATGAAGAGTGTATCATCCATTTTAAATACAGGTCCTTTGAAACTGAACATAAGGCGTGGACCGCTAATGTCAATGTAAGAACTCGTCGATTCGGTTTTTTGGGCACCTTCATCAGTGCTCTTATTATTCACATTATCCAAAGCGTACGCTTTGATATTGAATGCGCCATTGATATCAGCCGGATAGAAAGGCTTGTCGTATTGCTTGTAAGGGCCTCCATTCACACTGTAATATACCGCTTTGATTCCCGATTTATTGTCGAAAGTGGTGAGTTTAACCAGGGTTTTGCCCGAAGCATACTCTTTTCCATTGGAAACGAAACTATGGCCGATAAATTCCTTCACAATGATCGGAGGGGTTTTATCAACATAAAAGGTGAAGGTCTGCTCCTGTGTATTATTGTCAAGGTCGTCAGTCGCATAGTAATGAATGGTGTGTTCTCCTTGTTCCAGAAATGCAGCATTGACAGGATACTGGTAAGATTTGTATGTGCCGCTGTCAAGTTTGTACATGAGCTCGGCAATCCCGGAAACAGTGTCCCTGGAGGCCAGAACAATCCTGCTTCTTCCAGAAAGCATGTTTTCAAACCGGTCGCCTTCAATTACGAGGGAAAGATGCGGTGCTGATTCGTCGATGACGAAAACCTTGGATTTGACCAACTCCATATTCCCCACCCGATCCGTAGCATAATACTTAAGGGTGTACTCTTTTTCTTTATCAAGCTGGATGGGCGATTCATATATTTGGTATGGAGCCCCGTCAAGTGAATAATAGATATGGTCTACTCCTGAACATTCATCGAATGCATAAAGTTTTACCATCACGGGTCCGTTCGCGTAAATCTTACCGTTTTTTTCCCTGGTAATCTTTTTCCTGTTCTCGTATTTAATTTGGGTAAAAGGAGGTTTGCTGTCGGCATAGACCTCAAAAACAATATCTTCGAGCGGCTGAACCACTTTCTTTGTAACCGTATCTACTGCAGAAGGGGTGCGGATGGTATTCAAACCCTCCGCATCGAGATACATGGGGTTGGTATACTTTGGGGTATGTTCGCTCTTCAACAAATAGGAGGGACTGCTATCGTCAGGTGAGGTGGAAATCTTAAGGTAGAGAGGCAGTGATTTATTGATATACATTTTCCCCTCCGGTGATACATAAATCCTGGGCTGTGGTTTGATCTGTTCCTGAGCGTATGCGTATAAGCTGACAAATAAAAGCACGATGAGTGGGAACAACCTGTGGAATTTCATAGCTGCCTGTTTTGGATCAGTTTGGTTTCATGACCTTAAAGGTAAAGGGAACTTTGATGATTTCTTCAAGTTCCTTGCCCATGTCGAGCATATCGTCGTCGTCTTCCATATAATGCCAGATGATTTCTACAGGGTGTCCTTTTCCGGCAATTTCTTCCAGTACTTCAAAAAGATCGGCCAGGGCCTTTGTGGAAGAGGAGTTGCAATAGTCAAGCTGCACCGATAAAACGGTTTGTGGATTGGGATCGCTGGCATATGTTTCAAGCCAGTCGATTACCGGAGAATAGAAGCTGATGGCTTCCTCAGGAAGGGATTGGCCATGAATTTCAAACAATCCTTTGCCCTTATCCATGATGATAGTTGGACACTCATTTGAGCCAATTATAACCAAAGGTTCCATAGCGTTCATACTAACTGGCGGTTCCCAATTGCAACCGAAAATATAAAATTATTCCGAATCATGAATAGTATTTTTTATGTATCTTCGAATCCACTAAAAACGAATACCAGCCACGAGTATATCATCCCTTTGCGGATAGCTGCCCATCCACTTATTTATATTGGTTTCAAGGATTTCCTTTTGTTCCGACATGGGTTGTTCATGGATACTCAGCAGCAATTGTCTGAAGTTTCTCGATAAATATTTTCGCCCCTGGGAACCTCCAACCTGATCAGAAAAACCATCTGTAAAAAGGTAAATCCTGTCATTCTTCTCGATCTGAATCTGGTGGTTTGTGAAAGAGCGGTCGGCCAGGCGGTGAATACTGATCGGCATCCTGTCCGCTTCATATACTTTCATCTCCCTGTTTCTGATCAGGTACAGGGAGTTGTGGGCTCCGGCATACTGCAGGGTTCCCGATTCGGTATCCCATATTACCAGCGCAATATCCATTCCGTCTTTGGATTCTTTTCTGATACCTGACTGATGAAGTGAACTGATAATGTGAGCGCGCAACCGGTCAAGCACTTCTCCTGCGGCTACTTCAGTCATCGTTCCTGAAATACTGCCTGCGATTTCATTCAGGTAGGAAATGCCGAGCATACTCATGAAAGCGCCTGGTACCCCGTGGCCGGTGCAGTCAACCGCAGCCAGGAAAATCCTCGTTTCATTTCCCGAAATCCAGAAAAAATCACCGCTCACCAACTCCCGTGGTTTGAAAAATACAAAATGTTCGGGTAATCGCTCAACAAGATCAGGGCGTGGTATGAGAACCGCCTTCTGTATTCTGTTAGCATAATGTATACTGTCGTCAATCTTCTGTTTTTGAACGCTGATCTCTTCATTCTTGGCAGCTAGCACAATATTTGCCTTCTTCTTATTCTGAAACTGGATGAAGATCAGCACGGCAATGACCAGCAGCAGCAAAATGCCGGCAGCAAGCGCAAAGGTAAAAATACGCTGGCTTTTCAAACGTGCTGCCTGTTCGGCCAACGACATGTTCTGCAATTCCTTCTCCTTGTTCAGCAATTCAATCTGCATCTGTCTTGCCCTGCTTACTTCCATTACCTGGTTCAATGTATCAACCGTGTTCTGCAATTGGGTTTCCTTCACCGTTTTTTCCGCTTCAGCTAATCTTGCCCGCTGGTCGGCCATGTCAAGTTCCTGTTGCTGCAAATGCTTCTGAAGGGTGGTGTATAACCCATTGTACTCGAGCGATTTTGCTGAATTGCCAAGCTTGTCGTAATTCTCTGCCAGCATGCCGTAACAGGTTCTAAGGCTTTTCAGATCGTTCATCTCTGTGGTAAGGGTTACGGCTTCCTCGATGTACTTATTGGACTCCGCATACTGCTTCATATTTTGAAGCGTCAGTCCAAGATTGATCAGATCATATGAAATGTCGACCTTCTTTGACATTTCCCGGTTGTATTGCAGGCTTTTCTTGAAATGTTCCAGGGCCGAAGGATAATCCCCTGCCTCAGAATATATAATGCCCAGGTTGCTGTTCAACTGTCTGATGGCATTCTTATTCCCGATCTTTTCATTGATGGCAATCGCTTTATTGATATAATCCACAGCCTCCCTGGTGGAATTGTTCGACCAATACAGGTTGGCAACCATATACAGGTATTTTACCTGTTCATATTCATTATTCAGTTGCTCATATTTGGCAATTTCCTGTTTGTACTGATCAATCTTGGCCTGGTCAGAGGCCTTCACAGATGCACTGCTTAATTGACCGAAAACAGGAACAGTTCCCCACAGTACCATCAGAAAAATGCAGGTGAGAAAAATATTTAACCCATTCCTTTTACGCATAGATCAACCTGAATGATGTGTCACAAATATGTAAGCTATTGTATAGGAGTGTTTTATATTTACATTGCCTGATTTATCTATGTTTAAAGATAGAAAAAATTCAGTTCTGCCACGAATTGTGTTAGATAATATACGATTGTCATAATGGTTTCGTTTCATCCGATGGCATGAATTTGCAGCATCTGATGGGAATTTTATATTTTTGAAGCAAAGATTCAACCATGTCAGAGATTATCGATAGCACCGATCTTTCAAAATTCATTATGGTAGGGGACCGGGTATTGGTCAAACCCAAATCACCGCAGGAGAAAACCCATTCAGGTTTATATCTGCCTCCGGGTGTGCAGGAAAAGGAAAAAATCCAGTACGGTTATGTGGTGAAGGTGGGTCCGGGTTATCCCATTCCGGCAATACAGGAGGAAAATGAACCATGGAAAAACCGGACCGATGAAGTCAAGTATGTTCCTCTGCAGCCTAAGGAAGGCGATGTGGCGGTTTACCTGCTGAATAATTCCTTCGAGATTGAATTCAATAAGGTTAAATACGTTATCATTCTTCATTCGGCCATCCTTATGCTCATCAGGGATCCCGGACTGTTCGAATGAACATCGGTATTAGTAAAAGCCTGGGGTGTGCAGTTCAATACAGATGCTTCGGCACCTGGTGGTTTTTACGCTTCTTTCCTGTTGATCATAGGAAGAATCAGCAAGGCTGCCAGGCCGAAAATCATCATGGAAAGGTTGGTGGTGGTATGGGCAATCAAGGCAAATACCTTGCCTTCTGTTTTGTCAATTCCATAAATGAAAAGCGTTTCGTATACCATAAAGTGCCATGGTCCAATGCCTCCCTGTACCGGTGCAAGCATGGCAAGTCCTCCCATCACAAAAGCAGCCATACCTGCTGCTATGCTAAGATGCATGGTGGGTGGGTAGCTGAGAAATACCACGTACAGGGCTGCAAGCCACATAATGTAAATGAAAACAGTATGACCAATATAATACCACTTGTTTTCAAGCTTGCCAATTGCCTTCATTCCGTCGGTAAAATTATGGTACAGATGCTCAATCCTGGAAAAGAATGCCATCTTCTTTATCCTTCTCCTGAAATAGATCAGGAATGCAATTCCTGCAAGAACCATTAAAATGAATATCAGGATATGCATCGGCGAAAATATTTCGCGAATCCTGGCATCCATATCCGGGTGTGAATGCATAAAGCGACTGAATACCGGCCATTGGGAAAGAATAATGACAAAGGCAAAAATAAAAAGCGCCATAGCATCGGTGAACCTTTCCACCACAACCGTACCCACCAGTTTGGTGAAAGGGATTCTTTCATACCGGCCAAGAACGGTGCACCTGGCCAGTTCTCCTGCCCGAGGTAGCGCCAGGTTGGTTAGATACATCACCAGAACCGCCAAAAGCGAATTCAGGGTGCTTGGATTGTGCCCCAGGGGACGGATCAGCATGTTCCACCGCATAGCCCGGCTCAGGTTGCTCAACATGAGAAACACCAGCGAAACAAACAGCCACCAAAGATGAACATGACTCAACTCATGCTTCAGCGTATCAATCTCGAGGTTCCGGTATACCAGCCAGAAAATAAAAATACCAATCGAGAAAAATACCAGGTATTTTAGAATGTTGAGTATGGTTTTCCTTTCCATGGATATCTTGCAGGATGCATTATGTTTTTAACCAAAGAGAACAGAATTATCCCTTGAAGGGGGCAAAGGTAAAAAAAGTTTTCATTCCCAATGGGTTTCCTATGCGGGCTTGAAGTCAATTCTTCCGATTTGGGAAGCTAATTCAGTTACTTTTTCTAATTTTATAGAAAAATCTATACACTTGAAAACCGTAAAGACAAACCTGATCAGTTTTGGCAAAGCAAAGCAGTTTGTGACAAAGGATATATGGTACATTCCACCCGAAAAACACTCCCCACCAAAGTATTTTCTTATTCGTCAGTTGAAGATCATTCTCATTGCCATCCGCGGATTCAGACATGACCAGATACAGCTACGTGCATCAGCTCTGACATTCTATACCTTGCTGTCACTTGTACCGGTTGTAGCCATGGTTTTTGGAATCGCCAGCGGATTTGGACTGGAAAAGATGCTGGAACAGCTGATAACAGAAAAATTCAGTAACCAGAAGGAAGTAATGGACTGGATCATTAAGTTCGCACGCAATTTTCTGCAAAATGCAAGCGGCGGAGTGATCGCGGGGGTTGGTGTGATCCTTCTTTTCTGGTCGGTGATGAAGGTGCTAGGGAATATTGAACAATCATTTAATGATATATGGCAGATCAAGGTTTCACGCCCCCTGGTCAGAAAATTTACCGACTACCTTTCCATTTTTCTTCTGGGACCTGTATTGTTCATCCTTTCAAGCAGCATAAACGTATATATTTCTACTGCCGTAGAGGAGATAACCCAGGAAAGCAAGCTTCTGCATACCCTGGGCCCGGTGATGTATTTTCTGATCCAACTCATCCCTTATGTGATTGTCTCATCGGTCTTTACGCTGATCTATCTCGTTATGCCGAATACGAAAGTAAACTTTCTTTCTGCTCTCATCGCCGGGATTATTTCCGGAACGATATTCCAGGTGGTGCAGTGGGGATATATCGAATTTCAGATCGGTGTGAACCGCTATAGCGCCATTTACGGTGGCTTCGCCGCTTTACCGCTCTTCCTTATCTGGCTTCAGATAAGCTGGCTGATCGTTCTGCTGGGTGCTGAAATTTCTTTTGCCAACCAGAATGTCGAAAAATATGAGTATGAGGAGGAATCACTTCATATCAGTACGCAATATAAGAGAGTATTGTCACTCTATATTGCACACCACATCATCCACAATTTCATTCATGCAGGAGAGCCTCTGACTGCAACGCAAATTGCCCACCAGTTGGGGATCCCTATCCGCATTGTAAGAGAAATACTCTATGAGCTGGTTTATACACGTATGCTGAGCGAAACTGTTACAAGCACTCTCAGGGAAAGAGGATACCAGCCTGCCAGGGATGTTCATAAAATTACTGTACAGGTGGTGCTCGATGCGCTCGATAAGCATGGGCTGCATGAAATCGACGTGGCCGATTCGGAACAATTGCAAAAATTGATTGATATTCAGCAGGGATTCTATAAAACCCTGAAGAAATCTCCATACAACGTTTTGCTGAAGGATATTTAATGTTTCTACCATATTAGGAATATTTCTCCCGCGTGGAAGCGAAAACCGGTGCGGAATGGAATGGGAGGAATATTGATTCTTCCGGGGACAATCGGGGAAATAGGTGCAAATAGGATTCTCCATTCTAATATTCTGTCGGCAAGGTGCTGGACCCTGGGTATCAGAGTTTTACTCATCCCTGTGCAGATTTCATGGCATTTATATATCTGTACATATCTAATTTTGTGAATTTTGTTTTAATTATTGAGATTTTATTCATATACTTGCATAAATCACAGGAATAATAAGATGTTTGAAGTTTTTGCCCATCATGTTTCTTCACATCATCATCGGAGATGGAATGATTAACGCAGGAATTTAGCATCATTAGATATTGAGGTTTGCAGAATTCTTGCAAACCTTTTTTTCTTATAATGTTTTTTGAAAATGGAACGAATTAAAATAGGCATCCAAAAATCCGGCAGGCTGAGCGAAAAATCACTTCAGCTGCTGGGAGAAT
>JAKAMP010000551.1 GCA_021812865.1 Bacteroidota bacterium
ACTGATCCACACCAGAGAACCTCACCACTCAAACAGGTAGTGAGCGTCTTTGAAAGGATTTCAAATGAACGACTTTTGATCAGGAGGATGAATGTGCGTTCAGTCTTTGTCATGCTTGCTTTCAGCGGTCTGCTTTTTCTTATTGCACTGGTGCTGATCAACAATACCATCAGGCTCTCAGTTTATTCCAGGCGTTTCATTATCAATGCTATGCAGCTTGTTGGGGCTACGGATGGATTTATCCGGAAGCCGTTCCTTCTTAAAAGCGTTCTTCATGGAACCTATGCAGCCGTAGTTTCATCCTTGCTGATTGCTTTGGTGCTCTACTATGCGCAGCGTCAGGTTGGAGAGATTGCTATCCTGGAGCAATACAGTGTGCTGGGAATTCTCATGGCGGTTATTTTTGCCCTGGGTATCCTGCTGAATTTTGTTTCGACTTATCTCTCGGTAAACCGCTACCTGAGAATGAAAATAGATGATCTTTACATTTAACATTATCAACTCCATAAATTGCGTGCCATGGCCAAGAAAAAGGAAGAGATACAAAAAGCCGATTTTGCACTGGGTAAGGAAAATTACCGTTTGCTTATCATTGGTTTTGCCATCATTATCCTGGGATTTATCCTGATGATCGGGGGTAAAGCAAAATCACCCCAGGAATTCAACCCTGAGATTTTCAGTTTCCGGAGGATTACCCTTGCCCCGATGGTGGTGCTGGCCGGATTCATTTTTGAAATTTATGCCATCATGAAGAAGCCTAAGGAAGAAGTCCAGGAATGAACTCCACCGAACCAGAAAAACGATGAATGGGTTTGAAGCTTTTATCCTTGGCCTTGTGCAGGGACTTACTGAGTTTTTACCTGTAAGCAGCAGTGGCCATCTGCAGATCGGCGAGATGCTGTTTCATACCCAGGCAGAATTCAATCTCACTTTTACTGTCATGGTACATGGGGGAACGGTTTTGAGCGCCCTGGTGGTATTCAGAAAGGAAATAGTGCAATTGTTTACCGGCCTTTTCAGGTTTGAGTGGAATGCATCCACGCAGTATGTGATAAAAATTCTGGTCTCGATGATCCCGGTGGTCGTAGTGGGTCTTTTTTTCGAAAATGCTGTGGAGAAGCTTTTCGGCACCGGAGGCTTGTTTGTGGGTTCCATGCTGATGGTTACCGGTCTCCTCTTGTTCTTTACTCACTTTACGAAGGATAAAGGAAAAGAAATAGGCTACGGGCATGCTTTCATCATTGGAGTGGCGCAGGCCATTGCTGTGGTGCCAGGGATATCCAGGTCGGGCGCAACCATCGCAACCGGAATGTTCCTGGGGAACAAACGATCCGAGCTGGCTAAATTCTCCTTTCTCATGATGATCATTCCCGTAATTGGGGTGAATGTGAAAGATATCATGGATTATACAGGAGGGACTCAGACTGCATCGGTGCATCCGGCTATACTGCTTACCGGGTTTATCACTGCCTTTGTAACGGGTCTGCTTGCGTGCAGCGCCATGGTAAAGCTGGTATCGAAAGGCAGGCTTATATATTTCGGAATCTATTGCCTGGTCGTGGGCCTTGCAACCGTTCTTTTCCTTTAAAAAATGATGAAGGAACCGGCTATGGAAATGAACTTTGAGGAAGGCCAGGTGTTGCTTCTGGATAAGCCGGTGGGATGGACCTCTTTTGATGTGGTGAACAAAGTGAGACAGGTGATCAAACACCTCAACAAGGGAAAGAAGGTGAAGGTGGGTCATGCGGGAACCCTTGATCCGCTTGCATCGGGACTGGTTATCATCTGTACAGGGAAGGCTACCAGGAAGATTGAAGCGATGCAGTTGATGGAAAAGGAATACATGGCAATGGTGGAATTCGGAAAGACCACCCCATCGTATGACCTGGAAACGGATTTTGACGGGGAGTATCCTACGGTACATATTACCAAAGATATGCTGGAAGAGGTGCTGATGCGATTCAGAGGGACGATAGAACAGGTGCCGCCGCTTTATTCGGCCAAGCATCATAATGGAGAAAGGGCGTATGAGCTGGCAAGGAGGGGGGAATCTTCACCGCTGAGGCCGCATACGGTTGAGATATACAAGCTTGAGATAAGTTCCTTCCGGATGCCGGAAGTCCAGTTACAGGTGAATTGCAGCAAGGGTACCTATATCCGTTCCCTGGCACATGACATTGGTATGGCCTGTGCATCGGGCGCTTACCTGAAAGGATTGAGAAGAACGGCTATTCCGCCCTACCAGGTGGAAGATGCACTCACACCGGCGATGTTTGAGGAAAAAATGAAAAATTTTGTATCCAATACGGATATATTACGTATAAATGACCTATTGTAAAATGTAATGTTTTCATATCCATGAAATTATCACAGTATAAATTTAACCTGCCTGCCGATCTGATTGCAAAATACCCTGCGGATAACCGCGATGAATCACGGTTGATGATTCTCCGCAGGGACACAGGTGAGGTAGAGCACAGGATGTTTAAAGATATCATAGAAT
>JAKAMP010000552.1 GCA_021812865.1 Bacteroidota bacterium
CAGCAGACAGACAGGCTTCCTGAGGTGATCCCAGCACATGGGTCAGATCATCGGGCTGAGGTGAATCGACCGGTATGCCGGTGTAATAGCCGCCTTCGTTATTCTCATTGGTTATGCTGAAGCAAATGGGAAGTAAAGCATAGTCGTAATTCGTGAAATCCCATTCATACATACCTACCGGTTTACCATAGGTCTTGTCACCCACTAAATATACAGGGATAATTGGTTTCATCCCGTTGATCATGATTTCACTGGCTGAGGCAGTCGATCCGGATGTGATATAAAAGACTCTTCTCAAACCGAACTGGTAACCTCCATTGGCAATTGCGGACGACTTATTCATCGCAGTGTTTAGTGCATTGTGCTCATAGCGGACAAAAATCCTTCCGGAAGCAATATCGCCAACCATAAAGTTGGCCATCTGCAGGGCAACCTCACCAAGGCCGCCGCCATTGTATCTCAGGTCAACCACCATGTCATTGATGCCGGTTTCGGAAAAATGCTTGAATGCAGTGTCCAGCTCAGCCGTGGAGGTTTGCACAAAACTCTCGAAAGCCAGGTAACCCACCTTTTCCCCGGCATAGTCAATCACTCTGGAATCCAGTACAGTGTTCATATCGATGGTCTGCTTGGCAGCGGTAATGGTATGATCCACCCCCAAAGTATCGGTCATCACAAAGGTATTGGTTACTCCTGCCTGATCGCTTCCCAGCAGAGAAGTGATATCCACCTGCGGGGTAATGGCAGTGCCGTTCACCGATTTCACTATCCATCCCCTCTGTACACCCGACGCCACTAAGGGAGATTCACTGAACAAAAAGGCTATCCTAAGCTTGCCCTGGGCATCCCCTTTAAAACTTACACCATATCCAACGTAAGCGCCCTGCTGAAACAATTGTTGCATATAGGTTTTTGAGGTGAGAAAACTATACCTGTCATACTGCTTGTTCCGTAAGGTGTCGAGCAGTTTCTGGGGAGTGGCAATGCTGTCAACATTGACGTTGGGCAGAGTGTTGTTCCACAAGTAGTATTGTTTCATAATCTGGAGTATACCATTCTTCACGACCCTGTATTCTGTCTGCTGAGCAGTTTCAGCATTTTCTACAACGGGTGTGTCTTTTTTGCAGGCCCATAAGCCAGCGCCCATGAAAATCAGCACAGTCATCAATCTCAGACTGATTTTTTTATTCCCGCTCATTGATATCAAAATTTTAGATGATTCTATTTCGATCAGATTACTACGAACATTAACCAAACGCACCAGGTACAAATCCTGTGTCTTAACGCCGTTAAATTAACGTAATTTATGGTAAATTATTCCGCCAACAATTAAAATTAATCCCAGAAGGGTCGTCCAGTATATCGTTTCCCCTACGATAAGATGGATCAGAACCAGCGAGCCAAAAGGAGCAAGGTATACCAGGTTACTGATGCTGTCGGCCGAACGGGTAAGCTGCAATGCCCTGAGCCAGAAATAAAAACCAAGGCCCATCTCAAAGGTGCCAATATACATACAGGCCAACACGCCTTCCACCGGTGGCCTGTGAAAGCCTTCAATCAGAAGGATTGCAGCCGAAATATACAGGAGGGCAAAAAAGAAATTCAATACCAGCTTCACTACCTCATCCCGTTTGTCCTTTACATTGTAAATCCAGAATGACGACCAGATGAGGGAACTTCCCAGGGCAAGGATAATGCCTGCCGGACTGTCAACATGGAAAGCCAAGGGCTTGCCCTGTGATGAAATCAGGTAAACACCGGCAAAACTGATAAATAGGGCTGCATAACTGCGCACGGAAACCTTTTGTTTCAACAGCGGAACCGACAGGAATACCAGCACGATGGGCCAGATCATATTGAGGGGTTGGGCTACCTGGGCCGGAAGCAAAGAATATGCCTTGAAAATGAAGACATAATAGAGAAAAGGGTTTAAGACTCCCAGAAGTGCCGATTGCAGAAACTGTCTCACCCCGAAGGTCCTGATCTGTCCCAGTTTCCCCTGGAATGCCGCAATCATAACGAGGATAAGCAGTGAAAAGAAAGCCGAGAAAAACAGCAAATGGAGGTAGTCTAGGTACCTCAGCCCGATTTTAAAGGCCGTAGCCACAGTTGACCAAAACAGGATAGTCACACCGGCATAAATATAGGCTTTGGTTTGTCTTTCCATTTGCTTGCGCGAAGAATGATTCACGTGCTTACCCACAACAACTCTGCAATGTAATAATCCTTTTTCATTCATCATGATTGAAAAACTCTTTTATTTGATCTTCCTGAACTTGCTGAACTTCCTTGTGCATCTCGTTTATATTTATTATCTTCAGTTTGAAAAAACAATGTCTCTTCTATGAAAAAGTTATTCATCTTCCTTTTTGCGACCTTGTTTATATCCTGCGGGTCAGGCAACCGCAGCAAAATTGGCTTGGCAGAAAAACCGGTAACGGAAAAAGAAACTGCCCTGACCGACAAATCATCTTCCCCGGAAAATAAGGACCTGTTGAATAC